>JAFSKJ010000018.1 GCA_017449025.1 Prevotella sp.
CGGCACCGAGTAGCGGTGGTTGCCGACGATGTCCGACGTGACGAGCACCGTCGGCAGCTTCTTCGACTGCGCCATCTGCTCCTCAATCTTCTTGTAGTCGGCGTTGAGCACGGCGGCCAGCTGCTCCAACTCCGGCGCGGAGCCGATGACGATGAGCGCGTTGGTCAGCTCCACGAAGTCGGCATAGACGGCATCCATCGCCTCGCGGGCGGCCTTCAGTTCGCCCTGCACGCGGGCGGCGCTCTCCTTGTTGCGCTCGTTCATCAGTTGGATAATCTCCTGCGTCAGCGTGGCGAAGCGCTGGTTCACCGTCGTCAGACCCATCGCCTGCAAATCCTGCTGCAAGGTTGCCTCGCCGAAGCGCTGCTCGATGTTCGTGATCTTCTCGTTCTCGGCCAGCAGCGCCTCCGACGTGCGGAAGTCGATGTCGCGGAACACCTGCCAGACCCTGCGGCCGTGGATGGCCATCGTCTCGTCCGGCAGGCGGGCCCACTGTTTCGACACCTGCTCCAAGACCTGCCCATAGATGTCGCGCTCGTCGTCTTTCTCCGCGATGGTCTTCGACGAGAAGCTCATCAGCGACCGCTGGTAAGCGTCGTCGAGCGTCGTGAACGCCGTGCGGAAAGCCGACCTTGAGGCAATCCACTGCTGGTTCGCCGTCTCCACCTCCGCGTTCCTCTGGTCGGTGGTGCGCATGGCGGCGACGCAGAACGCATTGGGCGTGCGGGCCCAAGATTCCTTGTAAATTTTAGTTTTTCCCATAAACAAATTCAGTTTTTAGCTAAAAAAATTCTTTTTTCCCTTCGTGCAGCCCTGCGCGATGCCCAAACGTTTTCAAAAGTGCGTCGCGCAGTGCTACAACTCGATGAAAAATTTTCAAAAGTGCGTCGCGCAGTGCTACAACTCGATGAAAAATTTTCAAAAGTGCGTCGTGCAGTGCTACAACTCGATGAAAAATTTTCAAAAGTGCGTCGCGCAGTGCTGCAACTCATAGTTTTCAAAACTTTTGGCCGTCTTGCAGTGCTGCAACTCCCCGCTCTGAAAATTTTTCACCGTCGCGCCGCCCGGCGGAGGGCGCCCTTTTTTATGGTTCGACATTCTCTTCATATCCATCTGCCTTTAACCGAAAACGCCTGCGGACGGCGCGGGTGGCCTCTCCGCAGGCGTGTCGTTCATTGTCGTTTACCAAGCATAGCCTTGGTCGCCGCCGTTGCCTTCGAAGTCGTCGTACTGCAAATCGTCCTTATTGTCGAGACCGCTGGACTCTACACTCTGAAGTGAGCCGGCCATTAGCTGGCTGTCCATTTCTGTCTCTTCCACCTCGAGGATGGGCTTTATATACTCTTTCTTAATCATAGTCGTATCCTCCATTCTTTATTTGATGATTGTCTTTTTACCATTCACGATGTACACGCCCTTCTGCGTGGGCTGCCCCTCGATGCGGCGACCGTCGAGCGTGTAGATTCCATCGCCTGTGGAAGGCTCGTCGGAGAGTACGGTGATGATTCCAGTCATGTTGTCGTCGAAGCTCATGCGGAAGGCGCGGGCCTGCGATGCGGCATCACCCTTCAGCTGGAAATAGGCGCGGAAGCCGTTGATGTTGCCGTCGCCCGATGGATAGGTCAGCTTGTTGCCGCCCGAGACAAAGAGCACCGTCTTGTCGCCACCTGTCAGGTTCGTCGGGTTCATTACTGGCACGAAATCTACTGCCGTCGTCTCGGTCGTGGTGGTCGTGCTGCTGATGGTCACGCCGTCGAACGTCGGGTTCTCCACGTTGGCCGTCACCTTCACTAAGTAGGGCTTGCCGGCCTCGATGCTCTCAGCGTCGGCGAAGTTCAGCGTCAGCACGCCCGTCTCGCTGTTGAACTCAGAGCTGCTCAGCTCCTTCACCGTCCATCCGCTCGGCGTGGCCGTGCTGAAGGGAGCGCAGAACGTGTTCCATCCGCCCGTCTGCAGCGTGCGCGTCAGGGTCACGTTGCTAAAGTAGCCATCCACTGCTGTCACCTTTCCGGCTTCCGTTTCGTTGAGCGTGATGTCGGCTGGAGCTACGTAGTATATGTCGCCGCAGAGAATGCCGTTCTCGTAGGCCGTCATCACGCCGAAGTCCTGCACGAGGCCACCGAGGTTGGCCGGGGCAGTGGCGAGGGCATATGCCTGCTTGCCCTTGGATTCAGCGTCGAGACCATTGACGAACGACTTTGCATCGGTATCCTCATCGATATTCTTCGCGGCAATGGTGTAATACGTATTGGTAAACACTCTGGTTGGATTGGCCGGAGTATAGTTGAAGCCGATGGGATGGAACTTGGAGGAGCCAGAACCGGCAAGCGTGCCGCAGAAGAGGCTGTTGGTGACGGCCATGGTGTTTCCTGTCACGCCTTCGCCCCAGCATATGAAGCCACCGGTATAGTCGCTGCCCGTAGGCGAGAGCGTACCACTGAAGACACAGCCGTTGATAGTTACCTGAGCGTCTTGGCTATGACCGATGAAGCCACCCATGTACCGGGCACCGCTGATGGTGGCAGCCACGTTGCAGTTCTCGATGAGGACGTCTCCGTATGTCGCTTTCGCCAGGCCCGCAACGTGTTTCTGGCTGCTCGTTATGTTGCCCGTCACCACCAGGTTGCGGATAGTGGCGTTCTTGATGTAGCGGAACGGAGCCGGAGAGTTGCTGTTGTCGGTGATGTTGACGTTCAGCGTGTGTGCCTGTCCGTCGAAGGTTCCCTGGAAGGAGAAGGCTTCGCTCGTGCCTGCCGTAGTGTTCACGGCCTCGCTGATGTCCTGTGTCAGCTTCACGGTCTTGCCGCTGTAGGCGTTACCGTTGTTCACATCATAGCAGAAAGAGTTCCAGTCGCCAGCCGAGCTGATGAGGTATGCCCCCGTTTCGTCGGTAGGCAACAACCACATGGCGCTCACCACTGCGTCGGCTTCGGACATGGTCAGCGTCGGCGTGTCGGTGGTGGCGTCGGCCAGCGTGCCGCCGCCCGTCACGGCGTATGTGCTGAAGGTGTAGCCCTCGCGGTCGGCGTGGCTCAGCGTGAGGCCTACGGCCTCGCCGCTGCCGGCGTAGTAAACGTCATTGTACTTGATGCCCGTGGCGTAGGCCGTGATGCCGCTGACGCTATACTCAGTGCCCTCGCCGCTGATGGCGAGGCTGGAAACGTCGTCGCCCTTGACGATGCTGAAGGCCTGCTTGCCCTCTTTGGTCAGGCTGGTTGCTGCTGCCACGTCGTTGTAGTAGCAGTTGTTGAGCACGCCGCGTTTCTTGCCTCCAACGAACATGTAATGGCCGGAATACTTGGTGACGGTGAAGCCGGTAGGTGCAAACAGGCAGTCGTTCAGCGTAGCGGTGCCGCCACTGCGTGTCCAGCCTACCATGCCGCCGCCCTCGTAGCCTGCAGCATTGGTATAGGTAATCGTGCCGGTGAACAGGCAGCCGTTCAGGGTAAGGCTCGAATTAGCTATCACCGTGGCTACGAAGGCGCCGCAGTCAATGTCCTTGTTGTAGCCTGAGGTAAGTGCTACCTCGCTCCAGCAGTTGGTGATGGTGCTGTTCGCTGCGAAACCTGCTATGCTGGCAGCCCGCATATATGCTGTTGTCGTCTCGCTACCGGTGATGTGCAGGTTCTTGATGGTGGCTCCACTGATGGAGCCGAAGGGGGCTGACGTGACATCGTCTGTGGTGGTCGTGTAGATATTGAGGTTCATCGTATGGCCCTGACCGTCGAAGGTGCCGGAGAAAGGATTGAGCGAGTTTTTACCTGTTCTCGTAGTTACACCGATGATGTCGTCCGTCATTTTGAAGTAAATGCCGCTGTACGTCTCGCCCCCGGTGACATTAGCGGCAAGTGTGTTCCAGTCATCTACATTCTGAATCTGAAACGGGTCGTCAGCCGTGCCGCTGCCGGCCCATGGATAGACATTGACTGTGCAGGTGGCGGTCACGTCGTCCGACGTGTCGGCAGTGCCGTTGGTGGCGGTGGCGGTGATGGTGGCTTTGCCCAAGCCCTGAGCAGTCACTACGCCATTTCCATCGACGGTGGCCACCGCGGCATCGCTCGTTGTCCATGTCACGGTCTTGTCCGTAGCGTCGTCGGGGGCTACGGTGGCGGTCAGCGTCAGCGCGTCGCCGCCCACGGTCATGGCGGCCTCGGTCTGCGAGAGCGTTAAGCCGGTGACATCGGTGGGTATGGGATACTTCTCCAGCGTGGTGAAGCTGACTATGCTGCTCCAGTCGGTCACGTAGTCGCCGCTCCTGGCACGTACCCTCACCGAGTATGTGGTAACCGGAGTGAGGTTCTCGAGGGTGTAGGGGCTGGCTACGCCCTCTGTCACGGTGCCGTTGACATCGATGTCGAAGGTTTCGGCATCGCCTGTCCAGGTCACTTCAGCGGTAGTGCTACTGGGTGTTACTGCAAGGTTCCGGGGTCTCTTCACAGCCGGGCCAGGCAGCGAGGTGAAGGTAATCTTCGGGAGGAAAGACTCTATTGTAGCACCTCCGCCATTACTACTGTAATAATACTTGATGGCTGCGTTTTCGACCGCAATGCCATACCAAGACGTAGCTGTATAACCTCCTGTGACCACAAGTTTGAAGCCAATTTTCAGATTATCGCCGCTATAGTTGAAACCTTCATCAAGCGTGATGGTCATCTTGCCGTTGGCAATATTGACGGTAGCACTGGCAGCCACCTGATCCATGTCGCTCCAGTCGAAGGTGGCAGCATCAAAGGCTGTTGTCGAGGTTTCTGCCATATATACATCGAATCTGGCATTGCCAAAATCCTTGGTAGCAGTGCTTGTATAGAACGTCATGTCCTGAATCATTCGTCCCTGCAGGCTTGTTAAGGTCGATGCAGGAATAATGAACTGAGACATGGTGCCATTTGTGTCGGCATAGTTGCCATTGAAAGGTACATGGGAGTTTGTTGAGCTTCCATCATTGATGGTCGTCGTTATAGCATTTGTCGGCTTGAAGCTCACCTCGTCGCTCCAAGCACTATAGTTGCCGCTGCCGTAGTCGGCGCGGATGCGGGCATAGTAGGTAGTCTCGGCGGTGAGGCCCTCTAAGGTATAGGGGTTGCTGGTGACATCAACCTTAGTGGCAGCGTCAGCATCGAAGCCCTTGGTAGTAGAGTAGGCAATCTGCCAGGCCGTCTCGTCGCCGCCTGCCGTCCAGCCGAATGTAGCCGTAGTGGCAGTTACGCCGGTAGAGGCGAAAGCCTTGGGAGTCTTGTAGGGTGAGTCGGTATCGATAACCAGATCGTCTATGTATAAGCAATACTGATCATTGGAGGTACAGGCGATGCAAATATATTTCGTACCCGCAGGACAGGTCGTGGTGTACTCTTGCCAATTGGTACTCTCTGTCTTTACCTCATCCCCAAAAGTGAAGGATGACGTTTCTGTATCCGTCGTAGAGTAGCCCACCTTGAACGACTCTTCATACGAAGTGCTATGTGCCTTATACCAGAAGCTGACGCTTATCGAATAGGATGAGGTGGCCAGCTCGGGCGAAATGAGGTACTGGGGGTAATTACTTGTGTAGTAAAAACGAAAGGCATACTCTCCTTCGTATGCATCACTAGTGCCTAACTTGTAGTTTTCACTGCTACTGTGGCAATTGACTTTTGTCCAGCCGCTTGTCGAGCAGGATGCCTCCTCGAACCCATAGCTGTACGGCAGTGCTTTCTGTGCCCATGCGGGCCTTGCCCCCACGACGAGCATCGTCAGGAGCGTCAAGAGTAGCAGTTTGCTCTTCTTGAGATTGAAATAATTTTTCATTTTGTTTTTTTTGTTTTAAAATAAGCTTATTGTGAATTAAAACTGTTTGTTGTTATATGCGTCCCCGCCACAGTTGTCCGACGGGAAAAAACAAGCCGACTTCTCTTGACCTTCGGTCGAGTTTTGTCGCGACTCGGCAAAGCGCAAACAAGTTTGCCTTTGCACTCGCTGCTCCAAAACTTGCATAGTTGCAAGAAAAGCCGTATATTAGCGCGCGGGTGACCGCGTATTGTATTATAACAAGGTTTAAGTTGCCTGAGAGAGTAGCAAAAATATTGAAACGGCCAAGGAAATCGGCCATTATTTTCGCTCCGTTAGTATTGTTTAACTCTCCTCTCATTAGGAACATCATGTGGGATGATTAGTTTTCGTTTGGTTTTAAAGTTCCACGCCGCCCTCGCTGGGTGTGCGAAACTGGAAGGTGGTCTTGCCGTCCTTGTTGGTGATGAGGAAGTCGCCGAATACGATGACATCCATGCCAATGAGCACGTCGATGTCCTCGAAATCGTTCTCCATGACTTCCACGTTGGCCACGAAATCGCCCGTAGGAGTAAGCACATGGACGAGATAGACATTGGAGCCGGTGGCACCGCCGATGCCGCTGATGCCTCCTGCCTTATATGGCTGGAGGTTTAGCTCCTTAACGATGCGCGAAGAAATAATGGTGGTGTCGGCTCCCGTGTCCCACAAGGCGCGGTCGGCATGAAACTTGTGACCGTCGGCGGAATAGATGTCGCAGTCGGTCAGGATGTCCTCAACCAGCGTCGGGTATTCTTTCTTATACGTTGGCATCGTCGGTGGTCTTAATGACTTTGGTGAAAAACTCCTCCTTGCTCATGAGCACGGGGCGAACGGTCTTCTTCATGCCCTGCGACATGCGGCGGACATGGAGCGTGGAGTTCTCGGCTCTCTTCGTGCTGGGCTTCTCCCGTTCGAGAAGCACGGTGCCATTGCTACTTACTAATTGCATCATAACGCTATGAGATTTGTAATTACGGGTGCAAAGGTACAACTTTTTTTGCAATTACCGCTCATTTCCCCCACCTTTTTATATATTAAGGTCAAATCGGGCGAGGATGTATCATTTAGTCATCCTCGAACCGCCGCAAGCCGTCAACACCCCTGCCGCCCGCCGTCGTGCGGGCCGCCTCAGAAGCGTGTATGTAGGTGAGCGGTGGCATAAGTGTGATGGGGGATTACTCTTCGTGATTTGGGTTATTCGGCAATCTCCATCATGTCGAAGTACATCAGTCGGGTGTGCTCGTCCTCGTCCTTCTTCGTCAGGTGCAGGAACCCGTTCTTCTCGTAGAAGGGAATGGCAGAGAGGTAGGCATCGACGGTGATGAAACGGAAAGCGGAACGTCCGTGCTCTGCGTGCAGCATGGCCTTGATGGAATCCATCAAGTCTGTGCCAATGTTTCTGCCGCGATAATCAAGTGAAACGGCGAAACGGCCTATTTTGACAATAGGATAACTGCGGAACTGCTTACTCTGGGGGAAGTTCGAACGAATCTTCTTCCATCGGCTGCCAATCACCTCGTCCTTGCTCACCTTGTCGTTGAGCAGGCAGAAATAAGCGGCAACACGTCCATCATCAACCAGGATGAACGTGTTGGCTACACGTAAAGCAAGCGACGGCTTGGCATCCTCAAACAGGAAATTGTTCAGTTGCTCATCGCCACAATCGAAATCGCTGAGGTTGCAGTCGGGAGTCAGTTCTATCAGGTCCATATCCTACCAATGGAAGTTGATGTATGACTTAGCACGTGCGTAGCCTTCCTCCACTTTCCTGAGGTTCTCGGCCCGCTGCTCCTTGCTCATGTGCTCCACCTCCAGCCTTCGCATTTCGAAGTTGAAGGCGTCCTCGCCCTTCAGCACGGGGGTTTCTCTGATTGGTCTTGCCATAATTATGCGCATTAAAGTGTTATAACGGGTGCAAAGGTAAGCATTTTTTTCAATTATAGCGCGATTCCAGCGTTAAATCTTACGAAAGTGGGCAAAGATGCCTCATTTTGTCATCTTTGCCCGCCTAAAGCGTTGCCGTTGCCAAATATTGCCCTGTCGGGCGAGGGCAGGCTGCGCCTCGGCATAGCTCGAGCTTGGCTCTGCGCTCGGCTTGCACTGCCCTTCAGCGTTAAATAATCCTATCGTCTCACACACTTTCTGCATCGCGTCGGGGGGATTTATACGTTGATACCTGTCCGCATCACGTCGTCGTAGAGGGGCGACCAGCGGTCTTCGGCCATGAGGACTGGCTCGATGAGGAAACTGACGCTGCGGACATCGCGCCACAGGCCCATCGACATTTCGTGCTTGCGGTCGCCGTAGGTGGGCACGATGACGGCCACGTCGATATCGCTGTCGGCATCGGCGTAGCCCTTGCTGTAGGAGCCGAACATCATGACGCGCGGCTCGACGGCGAAGCGGGGGCTGATGACCTCCTTGTATCGGCGGACGAGGGCAAGAGCCTCGTCGCGGGTCAAAGCTTGTCTTTTATCCATTGTTGCAGTTGCTTGGTTTCGTCAATCATCCGTCGGCAGAACTCGTCGGTGAGCGTGCGGGAGAGTGCTTCCCTGTCCTCGGGGTAGCGGGCATCGATGTTGTAGTTGGTGATGAGGTCGAGGAAATCGCGCTGGTCGTCGTCCATCTGCTCGTAGAGTCCGCAACCATCGGCCAGCCGCATGTGGTTGTGGGTGTAGGGCGGGTCTTCGGGCTGAGTGCCGCACCAGTAGGCCTTCAGCGTCTTTTCTATGACCTGGTGGCACATGAAGGCGACGTAGAGCCGCCGCCCCGTCTAATACATGGCCTCGGCGGTGTCGAGGTCGTAGTCGGCTATGCCGAGCCAGTGTGCTACTTTGTCTGTTGCCATATCGCAGTCGTTTTGTTCGTTATTATGGGTGCAAAGATAGTAATTATTACGCAAACAAATTCCTTTCCCTTCTAAAAATTAACAAATCGTCACGAAATAGGGCGAAAAGAGCGGCCATGCCAAACGTTTGGTATGCGAAATGCCATGAAGTGGCGATTGTGGGAGTGCGCAAAAGGCAGTAATTTTGCACTCGATAAATTTTTAAAACGAAGTAAGGATATGAAAAAGGTAATGAGATTGTTTTTCGCAGCGGCAGTCCTGGTGGGACTGGCCTCTTGCAACTCGAACGATGATTTTGGAAGTCAGGCGATTGAAATCCCCGGTATCACGATAGATGGCGACATTGACTGCTGCTCGGCAGAGGAGGCACTACAGGTGTATAAGTTCCTGCAGACGGTGAAGATCATCCCTGAGTTATCGACGACGATTGACGGCAAGTACGACGTGTTTGCCTACTCGAGAAACGGGTCGTTCCACACGGGCTACAACGAACTGTTCTTTGTGGCCACGAAGAAAAAGAACGGCAACTACATCAAGAACTTTGACATCAACGGACTGAAGCCGTTGATGCTGATGGTGAAGATGAACATGAAGCACAGCACGCCTGTGAGTGCCAACGTGGAGACGTTTGACAAGAGTCGACTGGCCGTGAAGCGCGGTTGGGTATCGTTCGTGATGAACACCAGCGAGGCAGGCTCGTGGACGCTGGGGTACGACGTGAACGTGCTGGGTATTAACGGTGGCATCGAGGCTGCTGACATCACTGTGAATGCCCTACCCGAGGGGCAGCAGTGGCTGAAGTCGTTCAAGGTGGGCGACAATACCTATTACCTCTCGCTGGTGAACCCCACCGACTGGCAGACGGGTAAGAACACCATCACCGCCTACGTGTCGAAGAAGAACACACCTGCCACGACGCCTTACGGACCGGCTCAAGAGCAATTCACCATCGAGATTGATCCCCGTATGCCCGACATGGGTAACCATACGTCGCCAGACAATGTGGCATTGACAAAGCAGGCCGACGGTAGCTATCAGGGAACGGTAAACCTGACGATGACTGGTCGATGGCGCATTCACCTTGCTGTGAAGGACGCACAGGGTAACGTAGTGGCTGGTGGCGACGACTTGACAGATGGATATAGCTCACTATATTTGGAAGTAACTATCTAAAGGTAAAAGGGTAAAAAGGTAAAAGATATGCTGGAAACTGTTTTGCTATCAACCATATTATTATCTGACACGGTGGCCATCGAAAAGGTTCAAAACCTTGATGAGGTGGTCATCGTTTCGGAAACGGGGAGAGGACGAAAACGCTCGGCAAAGGGACAGGTGGCCAGTATTGACGAACACCTGAGTGAACTGCGCAATGTGAGCCTCGTACGTCGAGGCTCATATGCTTGGGAGCCTGTGGTGAACAACATGCAGACAGAGCGCCTGTCGACCACCATCGACGGCATGAAGATTTTCTATGCCTGCACGGACAAGATGGACCCCGTAACATCGTATGTAGAGAGCGGCAACCTGCAGAGCATCAGCCTGAATAGCGGTCTTGACGGCAATCCGCAGGCTACAGGCAACATCGGTGGTAGCCTCGACCTGAAACTTCGCAAGACGAGCTTCGATAACGCCCCATTTCATGCTAGCGCATCGGCAGGTCATGAGTGGAACGGCCACGTGCAGGTGTATGGTGCCGATGCTGCACTGAGCAGTCATAGGACGTATCTGAATGCAGGTGCCTTTTATCGTCATGCCGACAATTACAAGGTGGGCGGTGGCGATGAACTACAGTTCTCGCAATTCCAGAAAGTGAACGTGTTTACGAATGCTGGTTTACGACTGGCCGAGAAGGATATGCTGGAGGCTACCTTTATCTTTGACCGTGCTACCGATGTGGGTTATCCTGCCCTGAACATGGACGTAGCAAAAGCCGAGGGATTCATTACGTCACTGTCGTACAAGCACCTCTTCCGCAAGGCCAGTTGGGAGACGAAAGTCTACTATAACCACATCACCCACGAGATGAACGACACGAAGCGCCCTGATGTGGAGATTCACATGGATATGCCCGGTAAGAGTTGCACGGCAGGTGTCTATAGCTTGCTGACGACAGCGTTGAAACAACACGACCTTGCGCTAAACTACGACCTGTACTACAACCGTCTGTTTGCCGACATGACGATGTATCCTGGCGGTGCGGCTCCGATGTATATGGTGACGTGGCCTGACGTGAGAACGCTGAACACGGGCTTTGCACTGACGGACAATATACGCATTGGCCGCAACCAATCATTGCGTCTATCGGCCAAGCTGGCGTGGCAGCAGCAGCGTCTGAACAACGAGGAGGGTTATCACGCCCTGCGTGTGTTCTTCCCTGGGATGGAGGATGCCTATCATCAGACAACGGGTCGCATCGCCGCCAATTATGCATTAAGCATTAAGAATTATGCATTAAGCATTGGTGCCGGTTGGGGCAGTCGTGCGCCCACGGTGACAGAGGCCTACGGTTACTATCTGAACAATACGTTTGACCAGTACGATTACATCGGAAATCCTTCGCTGAAGAACGAGTCGGCGGTAGAGTTGAACAGTGCTGTGAAGTGGCATCCAACAGAGCGTGTCAATGTGACTCTCGATGGCAATGTCTTCCTTTTTAGCAATTACATCATCGGTCAGTTCGAGACGCGCTTGTCGCCAATGACCGTTGATGCTGAGGGCGTGAAAGTTTATAACAACATCAGTCACGCTACCATTGTAAACACCTCGATGACAGCCGAATGGCAGTTGACAGAACAGTTGCGCTGGAATGGTAAAGTAAGCTATAGCAGTGGGCGTGATACAGACGGAGACCCTCTGCCGCTTATCTCACCTGTCAGTTGGCAGACGGAGTTACAATACCACTACCAGCGTCTGCAGGCGCAAGCCGTTGTGAAGGGTAACACACGGCAAAGCAATAACGGTGGGAAATACGGTGAGACGGCGGCTAGTGAATGGGCTATCTTAAACCTCTCGGCAGCGTACCACTTTTCAATCTTCAATTTTCAATCTTCAATTCGATTTGGCGTCGAGAATCTCTTCGACAAACAGTACGCCACCTACGCCGACTGGAACCATATTCCTCAGAAAGGACGCAATATTTACATGAATTTGACATTTGCAATATAAAATGAAACAAGTAACGATATGGATTGGGGCACTCGTGGTGGGTGCTGTCTTGGGTATCTTGGGCATTGCATGGCTCGACGATGTGATGAACTTTGTGGCGACAGTCTATACCCGACTGTTCCAGTTGCTGGCTGTGCCGACGATTGTATTGGCAGTTATTACGACGTTTGCGACATTCGGCTCAAAAGGATCGGGCCGCATCTTCGGACGCACCTTAACCTATACGTTGCTAACTACCTTTGCTGCAGCTGCGGTGGGAGCAATATTGTTTGTACTTGTGGCCCCCTCCAACCTCCCCCAGCTGGGGGAGGCAAATGTCGCAGAGATGTTGCCTGAGGAGGCGCAAAAACTCCTCCCCCATTCGGGGGAGGCAGGGTGGGGGCTTCATATTCTCAGCGTCATTCCCAACAATATCGTCAAACCTTTCCTCGAAGGTAATGTCCTCTCATTATTGCTACTGGCCTTTGCTATCGGCATCGGACTGTCGAAACTACCTGATAGCGAGAATAAGTCTGTCGTTGTGAAAGGATTATTGGGTTTGCAGGATTTGTTGTTCCTGTTGATTCGCGGCCTCATCTGGACGCTGCCCCTCGGCATTGTAGCTTTCTCGGCACAGTTGTCGGCACAGGTCTCTGCGGGTGTCGTGGCCGATTCAATCGGCAAATATGTCCTTGTAGTGCTGGGTGGCAATGTGATTCAGTTCTTCATCATTCTGCCATTGTTCCTCTTGGCACGCGGTTTGAACCCCATCCATGTGTTAGGCCGTATGATGCCCGCCGTTTTGATGGCTCTCTTCACTAAGAGTAGCGCCGCCACATTGCCCGTCACGATGGAATCTGCAGAGCAGCGAGTCGGTGTTCGTAAAGAGATAGCCCGCTTCGTACTCCCCATCTGTACCACCATCAATATGAACGGTTGTGCGGCCTTCATCCTCGTCACCTCACTCTTCGTGATGCAGAACGGTGGCACGCCTCTGACGCTAGGCACCATCTTGTTATGGATACTTATCTCCGTAGTCTCGGCCATCGGCAATGCGGGTGTCCCCATGGGATGCTTTTTCCTCACCCTTTCGTTAATGTCTAGCATAGGTGCTCCTATTGCAATCCTGGGCATCATCCTACCCATCTACACCATCATCGATATGGTGGAAACAGCCGAGAATGTATGGTCAGATTCCTGTGTCTGTGCGATGACAGACCATGATTTACGATAAAATTTGGTAAGTAGCGGCCGCTACAATCAATTTCTCCGCCCGCTATGATTATTCGTAGCGGGCGCTATGAATAATTTGCCCGCCCGCCAAAAACGAGAAAGGTACGGCCTTACTCCCACTAACTGCCGTACTTTCTCCCTGTTTGCTCCCTACTTTCTCCCTGTCAGTGCCGTACTCTCTATCTTCCGCTACCGTTCTCTCATTGTAAAGGGCAGTTGTATCTGGAAACTGCCCCCTAAAACTTCATTCTGATAGCCTTAAAATCCACAAAAGCCTAATCTTTTTTTCTCTTTTTCTTTCATTATTGGAAGATTTTTCATATATTTGCACCGTGTTTCGCAAGAGACACGTCTTTTTGTCGCTCAATCTCTCTACCGAACTTGCACCTCGAACGAGATTTAAGAGCAAACCGAATATCCATTGGGGCTGCGCACCATAGCGCAGTCTCCAACCATAGGATATTTGGGGCAGTGCAAGGCCCTGTAGAGAGTATGGATGTAAAAGCCAATGCGGAAATATAACCATCACTTAGGGCGTGACCATCGTCACGGCTACGAAGGGAGAATATAGTGCTTGCAGCATCGGCAATAGCTATCAAGCCTCATGCGGCACCGTGTACTACGACGGCTCGGCCTTCCAGAACGGCGGCGACACCAACCTCGCCACCAGCCCGGTCGTCTATCCTGCGCCGTAAGAAGCTACAGCCCCCCCACCCCCGACCTCTCACCTTAGGAGCGGGGAGCGACGGGCGCACATCATCCCCGCCGCGTCTGCCCCACAGAGAATCCGCATTACGGGGAACCGCGCCGACATTCTGTCGGCCTCTATCTTCCTGTCTTTTCGTCTTCACCTTGTTATATTATAACAGAGTTTTGGGGCCTCTGCGACATAACGAATCCATTTTTAGTATCGAACGATAGACACTTACACGAACTTACTCAATATCTCCCTCATTGCAGGACGGTTACAGTATTTCTGTAACAGATAAAGCAAGGCACATACGACTTGAAATTCTCAAGTGTCATCATCAGTCATCAACCTTAATCCAACGCTGGAATTCTTTCTTTACCTCTTCACGACATTCTGAGATGTCATCAGGCGTAAGGTATCCCTCTCTCAATAAAGTGGCGACTCCAATTTCCATCATCGTGTTACGGTAATATTCCTCACGACGCATCGCCTCCTTGAAGTAGTCACGTGAACGCTTCGTCACCTCCATACAGCGGTCGAAGGCATTCTCATCCTCACCGTATTCTTTGTTTATAAGATCTGTCATCTCTTTGAGCCAATCTTCACATCGGCGCAGGATTCCACGCCGAATGATTTCCTTCAATTGTCGCTTGTCTGCTTTTGTCAGTTCCATATTCTTTATCAAATCAGTTTTTCGCCCTCAATGAGCCAATGACAAACAGAATCTTGGCCATTGTATTCGTTTATTGATTATTCGGCTACAAAGATAGTGATTATTTCGCAGATATCCTCAATAAGACAGATTTTTTGTGGAGAATACCAAACGTGCGGTATGCAAAATGCCACAAACGGGCTTGAACGCTGCAAAGCGTAGGATAATAATCTGAAATATCCAAATATATTCGCATATATTTGGATATATGCATTTATTTTTTTATCTTTGCAAATGAAATTATAGTATTTGACATCATTGATACTTTACAGATATGAGCGACAAGCAGAAATATTCAATTGAAGGCTTAGATGAATACATCCGCCAAGGTGAGCCGCAGAAGCGCGAACGTAGCGAAGCGTGGAAGGTAGCCATCGGCTTGCAGCAGGTTGACAGGCTTCAAACCTCGGAGTATCTGCTTGATACGGCGAAACGCCATATTGAGGGTGATATCAGTATTGGTGAGGCAAAGGAACTGATAGATTCTTACTACAAGTCGGCATCAGGGCGCAAGGAGGTGGAAGGTGACCGCACGGAAGAGGCTGATAAGGTGGCAGCGCGTATCACGGAGTTGATAGAAGAGAAAACATTCTCATTTACACCAGCACAGTTGATTTCAATCCATCGTCGATTGTTTGAAGGTATCTACAAGTTGGCAGGGCGTATTCGCGACTACAACATCACCAAGAACGAATGGGTGCTTGGCGGCAAGACAGTATTCTATGCCAGTGCCGACACCATCAGCGAAACGCTGGCTTACGACATGGGACAGGAACGTGAGTTCAACTATGCCAATCTGAATATCGATGAGGCCATCCGTCACCTGACCCATTTCTGTGCCAACCTGTGGCAGATACACGCTTTCTGCGAGGGCAACACGAGAACGACGGCGGTATTCATGATCAAGTATCTGCGTACGCTGGGATTCAATGTGGTGAACGATGTGTTTGCAGAGAATTCCTGGTACTTCCACAATGCGCTGGTGCGTGCTAACTATAGTGACCTGACGGCAGGTATATCAGAAACGACAATCTTTCTGGAGCAATTCTTCCGTAACATGCTATTAGGTGAGGAGCACGACCTGAGAAACAGAATTATGCATGTGGATTGGGGTAAGGTCGCTGATGATGCTACGCTCCAAAGTGCAAAATTGGGCGACGAACTGCCTCCAAAGTGCAAAAATTGCACTTTAGAAGAGGTGGCTGTACTACGCATCATGCATGAGAATCCCTCAGCCACTCAAAAGGAAATAGCCGCTGCTATAGGAAAGTCAGAGCGAACCGTCAAAACGATAACTGTTGCGCTTCAGGAGAAACTGATTGTCAAGCGAGTGAACGGTAAGCGTAATGGATACTGGGAATTTCTTTGATGGTAGGGGCATATACCTGTTTTATGGTATGCAAAATGCCATAAACGGGCGATTGTGCACTTCGCATAATCGCCGTAATTTTGCACCCAGATATTTAAACCGACAAAATTATGGCAGAAACAAAGAAACTGAGCATCATCGCCTTCAGTGGCGATTTCGACAAACTGACCGCCGTATTTACATTAGGTACGGGCGCGGCAGCAGTAGGTTATGAGGTCAACATCTTCTTCACGTTCTGGGGCCTCGACGCCATCAAGAAAAAGCAAGGCAGAAGTTTCACAGGCGGCAATTGGCTCACCAAGATCTTCGGATTCATGATGGGCGGTCTGAAGGTGACGCCTACCTCACGATTCAACTTCCTCGGCGCAGGTCCGAAGATCTTCCGTTACCTGATGAAGAAAAACAACGTGGCTACCCTCGAAGAACTCGTTGAGGCCGCCAAGGCATTAGGTATTAATATGTACGCCTGCGAGATGGCGATGCATGTGCTTGGACTGAAGAAGGAAGACTTCATCCCTGAGGTGAAGGATGTGCTCGGCGTGGCATCGTTCCTGAACCTCTCCGATGGTGGACAAACCCTGTTTATATAATAACGACAACCCAAACAACTAAAACAACTTTTTCTACTCAAATGATTGTTGTTATAGTTGTCACAGTTGTCTTTTAAAAGGATAATAGTATGGCAACAAAAGTATTAGACATTACGAAAGAGCATTGCCCGATGACTTTCGTGAAGACGAAGATTGAGCTATCGAAACTCAACGAGGGCGACATCCTGGAAGTACTTCTCGCTGAGGGCGAACCCCTCGACAACGTTCCCCGCAACGCCAAGGAGCAGGGCTACAACGTCCTCTCCGTCGAGCACGTCGAAGGCACCACACACCGCGTCACTATCAAGAAGTAAACGCTTACGCAAGTCGTATGGGCGAGGATGTGCAAATCGGCGCTTCCCCGCCCTTTTTCGAGACGATTTGTTAATTTTTCGAGGGGAAATGGAAATAATATGCGGAAAGTTTCGTATCTTTGCACCCAGAATATTCGACTCAAATACGTATTTAGTTATGAAGACAGGTGACATCGTACTGATTTCGCCCGAGGTGACGCACAAGAGCGACTGGACCCTGGGCACGGTGATTGAAGTGGAGGCCAACCCCTTCGTTGGCACGGTTATCTCCGCCGAGACGCCGAGCGGAGAGATTTACTTCGACAAGGAATATCAATTCAAACCAGCATATTAAAGCCTATGTATGCACTGAGTTTCGATATGAAAATCGCCGATCTCGAAGAGCACTACGGCAATCCGTACCACGGTGCATACTACGAGATAAAGCGCACGTTGGCAAAGCATGAGTTCTACTGGATTCAGGGCAGTACCTACATGACCAACGCCAACAATCTGATTAATCTCTTCAATGCAGTCAACGCGTTGAAAGCCATCGACTGGTTCCGCAATTCCGTCCGCGACATCCGCGGCTACCGCGTGGAAGAGTGGTCAGACTTTACCGACATTGTAAAGAAAGGATAATCCCCCCATCATGCTTATGCCACCGCTCACCTACATACACGCTTCTGAGGCGGGCGGCAGGGCGGCGGACGCGATGCAGAAAGTGTGTGAAACGATAGGATTATTTAACGCGGAATATTTGGCGACAGCAAAGATTTAATCGGGCGAAGATGACAAAATGATGCATCCCCGCCCGATTTCGTAAGATTTACGCCATCTTCGCGCAATAATTGAAAAAATGATTATCCGCATTTAGGTGACACACTTCCGTACATCCTATGTTCGAATGCTGGTTTGTAGGAAATGGCAGCGATAATGAGCCTGTCAAATACCCTATCCCCAAAATAGCGTCTATTGAACTTGTAGCAGAATTCATTGAGATATTCTTGAAGGAACTCATCCTTTATGCCATGATACATATCTCTGAACAGGCTTTTTGCATTTGCTATAGCAGT
>JAFSKJ010000019.1 GCA_017449025.1 Prevotella sp.
AAATTAAACAGAAACGCAGCCATATGCTTACAACTTGTAACGCCATCAAGATGTCTGTAAGGATTACCGCCTGTAATTTGGTCCCCAAATAGGGTAAACACGACGTTAACATTCTTTAGTCCTTTTATCACCACACAGAAATATCATTTTACATTTTGTCGTCCACGTCGGGCTTGATGCCGCTGGTGCGCCGGAAGGGGTACTGCTTGCCGTCGATGGTCAGGGTGAGCGTCGTGTCGGTCAGTTTATAGGTGAACGTCTTTCCGCCGAAGCGCACGGTGCCGGTGGTGAGGTCGATGAGGTAGGTGTCGGTCGATGGATACCAGTACCACAGGCCGTCGGCCACGGAGCGGGCGTAGATGTCGATGCCTTTCTCGCTGCCGTCGGAATAGGTGGTCACATCGAGTGCCACGGCATCGATGTTCTTGTAGTCGAGCCACTGGCCTTCGTAGAGCCACTGGCCCGCAGGCCACTTGTTCAGTTGGTTCTCGCCATCGTCGTTGCTGCACGATGGCAGCACGATGGCAACCATTGCAGTCATCATGGCGACTGCGGCCATTGCTAAAATCTTTTTCATTTTGGTTCAGTAAAGGGGTCTTTACTCCATCGCCGGAGCCTCAGGGGGCGAGTAAAGGGGTCTTTACTCCATCGCCGGAGCCTCAGGGGGCGAGTAAAGGGGTCGTTACTCCACTGCCGGAGCGTTCTCTGAAAGTCAGGGGAGGCGGCGCGTGGCTGCCGCGCTCCCCTGAACGAGAGAGAGAGGGGTTACTTGACTTTCAGCCGAATTCCTCCTTGCAAGGCAAAGTCAAAGCGAGCTTGGCTTTGCGCTTGCTTCGTTCGTCATTTAATAATCTGCTGCGTCAGGAACACGGGATAGAAGACGTGGTTGCCCAGCCTGTCGCCACTGAGGTCGTTCTTCAGGTAGTCGATGGGCGTGTTGCGGTTCCTGTATTTGTTCCACTGGGCAGCGTCGAAGGTGTTGGCAGTGGGTGCCTGATCCCAGAAGTGGACGAAGGAGGCGCTTCCGTTGACGAAGGCGAAGGCGGTGCAGGTGTCCTCGGTCTTGGTGTCCACCTCACCGGTCTGTCCCGTCCAGATGTCAGTGTCTTCGGCCAGGGCCTTTCCGCTGTTGTCTTTCTCGCGGTCATAACTGTCGAGCACGGGGATATAGACCACCTCGGGGTTGACGATGATTCCATTCTTGTAGCCTTCATAGACGACGTAGAAGCCTGCCCATGTCGATTTGTCGCTGCTGTTGTACGGTTTGGCGCTGTTCAGACCGTAGACACCGCCACGGCGGAAGGAGGCGTCGAGCGCACCGTCGGGCTTGGTGCCTTCCACAGAGTTGAGGTTGTCAATCATCTTCTGCACGACGTTCTGCCAGGGCACCATCCATCCGGTGATGCCGAAGCCTCCGTGCATGAGGCGGTGGAACGAGTAGTCGAGTACGCGATAGTATGTGCCACTATCTCTACGCCAAAGGCCTCCCACGTTCTTCCAGAGGTCATTGACGTATTCCGTTCCGTCCTGATAGTGCGTGCCGCTGTAGAGGTCGCGACACCACATGTAGTCGTTGATCTTCACCAGGTTGTAGGTGTTGCCGTCGGCAATCAGCACGTAGGGCTGCGAGGTGGTGGTTTCATAGTCGCTGTCCTTGAACTTGGGGTCGGCCTCCAGCGTCAGGTGGTTGCCGCGCAGGTAGGCGACGTTGTGCAGGCCCTTGCCATATTCGGGCATGGAGGTGACAACGGGTGTCGAGGGATCTTCGTCCCATCCCCAGCTGACCTTGGCGGGATAGCTGGCCTCGTCGCCGCAGAAGATGCCGAGGTTGTAGCGGCACTTGCCGTTGACCATGGGATAGATGATGCTGACACGCTTCGAGGGGTTGATGATGGGAATGTACTCCGAGCAGATGCGTGCCACGTGCTTGCCGTCGCTCAGATAGACGTCGCGGACGAGCGACTCGTCGTCCTTGGCGTCGGTCATCTGTGCCAGCGGCTCAATCTTGGTGGGCACGTTGGTGATGTAACTGTTCAGGTCCTTCTGCTCAGTGAGGATGGCGGGGTTTTCAAGCAGCACGTCCTCAAACCACTCCTTAAAGGCCTGGTAGCGCTCCTCGCCGTCCACGCCGTCCTCGTCCTCTGTCAGATAGCGGTCAACCAACTCGTAGAGGGGCACCAGGTCGGCCTCGCTGTCGAAGTCGATGAGGGCGATGTTGTTGACGACGTCCGACTCCGAGAGTCCGAAGCGCGTGGTGAGGCTCTTCTTCCACTCTGCGCCGGCGGCCTCATACTCAGCCGAGTTGTCTTCGATGGTGACCTTGGTCTCCGAGTCGTCAATCAGGCCGTCCTCAGTGCCTGCACCCGAGCGGGCCTTGCTCATCTTGTCGAGCACGCTCTGCAGGGCCTCAAACGAGCCGTCAGTATGGCTGCCGCCGCGCACGCTGGCCTGGAAGTAGAAACCGTTGTGGTTGCGGCTCTGTGCCGAAGCCTGCTGCGCCTTGGCGGTGGCATTGACATCGACGTCGACGAAGAACGAGCCGCTGTAGGAGGCCTCAAGCGCCACGCTGGCACTGTAGGCTGAGGTGATTTTCGAGGTGTTGGCCACGACGCTGGTGCGCAGTCGTCCGCCCAGTTGTCCACCCCTCACCATGTAGGGGCCGTAGTCCCTCACCAGTTTCAGGAATCCCTCGTTGGTGCTGGGATAAAGGACGCGCTCCCTCCTGCCTTCCAACCTCTTGATGCCGTTGATGTGGTCGTAGGCTTCATCAGTCATGTATCTCAGTATGGCACTTTCGAACGGAACAGACAGGCTGGGACGGGCCGTGCGCACGAGCATCTCGAGCCATGCGAACTCGTTGCTGGCCGTCGACTTCTGACCACCGTTGAAGGTGGCATCAACGGTGCTGCTGAATCCACCCTTCGACACGCCGGCATGGGCCGTGGTGTTCAGTTTGCGAGCCAGTTCGTCAACGCTGGCGCCGCTCTCCTCGCGGGTGTCCTCCTTGTAGTCGCTCCAGTCGAAGTTGAGCGCGTCCTCGTCGTACATCTGATCGACCATCAGTATTGGCATCTTGAGGCACTGAGCATCGCAGTAGCCCTCCCAGGGGTTGTAGCCGTAGCCGAAGCCGCGGGCCATGTTGCCGGCAATGCGTTCCTTGGCATCGTCGTCGTTGGTGGCCTCGTTGCGGTTCTGGGTGATGGGCACGGTGATGTTTTTCGACTCATCCTTGGGGAAGCGGATGACGAGGTTGGCCTTGCGCACCTGCTGGGTGAGGTTCTCCAGGGTGGCAATCTTCAGCACGGCGGGGCCGGTGCCTTTCTTGGGCCATACGTAGGCAGGCTGGTTGTTCACGTCCTCGTCCCACTCCACGGTGGCCGTCCACTCGGCGTCGGCATCGGTCTTGAGGTTGAACTGAGTGACGCTGCTCGATGGCGAGAGCTGTCCCACTGCGTTGCGGTCGAGGTCTATCTCGGCCTGCGAGATGCTGTAGTTGTCGTCGTCGGAACAGGCGACGAACGTGGTGCCCATGGCTGCTATGGCCAGCAGCGCCGTGAGTTTGCTAAATGCTTTTCTCATGTTGTTTGTAATTTAAATGGTGAATAAAAAAATATTGTTGTTCTTGCTATCATAGGAATCTCATTACCATACATATTTCCACGATGGTAGAGAGTTGTGCATTCCATTGAGGAAATTGGTGTTACGCTGCCAGTTTCTAATCTGACCTACATTAAGAGTATACAAATTGTCTATATTCTCGTAATAATCCTCTTCGTCAATTGGATTGGTAAGTCTCTCTATTTCTTTTACTAATGTCAGCGTATGTCCATCGACAGTGACGGTGGAATAGTCGTCATCGCCACGGTCGTAAACCGCTGTACAGCGGAACATCAGGATAGGTTCGTTCCACATGTCGGTGAGATATTCGTATTTGTCCCATAAAGCACGGTTGTAGTAATAGTTGGTCACGTCCAGCGCGCGCTGGTCGGTCTGGGTGCGGTACATCCTGCGTGTCACGTCGTCGCCTCCGGTATGTGAGTAAATGGGCTGGCAGGCATAGAAGTCCTTGGCATAGAGTTTTACCTTCGCGGCATCTGCAATGTCCTGCAGGTACATGCGTTCGGAGGTGAACTGGGTGAAAGGATAGGTTTCGCTCACGCTGTCAGGATTATTAACATACAGCGTGCGCAGGTAGGTCGGCGGCTCCTCATTGCTCAGGTCGATGGGAAACAGCATGCGCATCAGCGGCTGCTTGTCGTTGACCTGCGGGTCTCTGTAGGCCAAGGAAGCAATCTGGCTGGCATTGCGAGGATTTCCGCTTTTTGCAACAACTGTTTGCAGGATTGTACGTAAATCCACACCGGCATTTTCCTTAACATTATAAACGACATGTCCACTTAACTTTTGTAGCAATGCTGCATCTGTTTTAAATACCACATTATTGCCAAACAGGTTTTGCATCCATACAAAGCCCCTGATGGTCTGGTCGAGCGTTGGCAAGTTGGTGACATGTGTACGGTCGGCAGATGCTGTTAAACCTTCGAAACATACAAGTTCGGAGTAAACCGACTCTTCCTTTTCTGGCTGTCCCTGCGGGTTTGTGTAATTGCCCTTATCTTGACCAGACATATAGACTACAAACCACCGGTGTCCATTCTCGTCTTTATAGACACTGCCCAACTTGTAATGCGCCATGCCCGTAAACCCATCACCTAACGTCCTCGGCTCGATGTTCTTCAGGTTGTTCATGTCGAGGTTGTCTGCGTGTTTGTTATAGACGAACACGTCCTCGCAGTTGGTCAGCCGCTTGTACTTGTCGAACGAGGCGGCCTCCTGGCTGCCCTTGCAGAGCGTGGCACCAGTGGCGTAGCGCACCAGCCATGCTTTCTGCTTTCGGCCAGCGGCGTCGTTGTAGGAGATGTAGCCTGGGTTCATGAGCGTCTGTATGTCGAAAGCGGTGGTCCACTCGCTGTTGGTCTTCGCCAGCGTCTCGGTCTTCAAGTTGGTGCCGTTGTAGGTGGCAATGGGCAGCAGAATCTTGTTGCCACTCATGGTGGCACTGCTATAGACCAGGTTCAGACCGTTGGTTACCAGTTCAGTTTCGAGTTCATCGCCGGTCAGCCCGAATATCTTCTTGTAGAGATTGTTCTGAATCCATCCTCCATTTACTCTATTGAAGAACATGTTGTCGTTGTACTTGAAGAGTTGCACGTAGTTGAAGTCTCGGAAGTACTTCAGCGTCTTGTAGCCGTCCCAATAACTGAGGTTGGTACTCCACTGCGAAGCGTTGGTCATGGCGTAGAGCATCTCGGCCAGGTTCTGCATGTGCTCGCGGTTGGTGGTGAGGCTCTTGGGCAGCGAGTGGATGACCTTCTCCTTGTTGATGATCTTGGTCACCTGCTTGGTGTTGGCCGAGGGAATCTTGCTGACGGTTATCCAGTGGCTGTCGCCCTTCTTGGCCGGTCCGAAGGCGGGGCGCACGCAGATCCAGTAGTCGTACTGTCCGTCGCTGTTCAACTTCTTCACCACGTCGCCGAAGCGATAGTAGGCCGTGCCGTTGAAATAGCCGTTGTCGCCCTCGGGCGCCTGATAGATAATCTGCGAGAGGCCGGGCATCTGCTTGATGTCCACATCGACCACGGCCAGCGACTGCCCGCCTGTGCGGTGATAGCGCAGCGTGCCCACGTGCTCGTTCTGATAGGTGTAGTCCGTGGTGCTCTCGTTGATGTCGGCACCGGTCAGCATGGCAAAGCGGGCGGCGGCGGTCTCCGCGTCGTTGGTGGCAACGATGCGCACGGCGGTGTTAGCGCCGTCGGGCTCGCCGATGCTGGGGGCGTAGGTGGCCGTCTGCCAGCCCTCGTCGGGCATGGGGTCGTCGGTCAGCTGTCCCACTACGTTCCAGAACTCTGCGGCGTCATCCAAGCCTTGCTCGGCCTGCTCCTCCGCCTGTTGCTGCTTCTCCTCCTCGGAGAGTTCGTCGTCGCTGCACGAGATGGCAGCAAGGCTGAGACCGCCCATCAGGGCAGCTGTCAGCATGAAATTGAAAATCTTTTTCATTGCGTTATACATTATTTATATAATATATTTATTCTATGAAATCGGCCATGTTCCGGTAAAAGGCAGAGCCGTAGTTCTCGATATTGTATAGGGTGACGTGGCTGCCGTCGGTGGTGCGGGCCAGACTGTAGTAGAGGTCGGCGACGGGAATGGCCGGGTTGGCGTTGACGGCGTTCAGGAACGCCCGTGAAAAGGCATTGCTGAGGTAGGTGCGTATGTCGTCGTCGTAGATGTCGGCCTTCGAGGTCTCGTAGGCGTTGGCGGCGGTGAGCACGAGCAGGTCGGGCTGGCCGGTGAGTGCCTCGCCCCAGAGTCCGCTATAGCAGGATTCAAGGACGAACATCATGCGACGGTACTGGCGTGGCTGCTGCATCTGCTCCACAATGCGGCGTATGCGGTTCGCGCCGAAGGGCTCATGCGAGTCTTCATTGCCCCAGAGCGGACCGGCATTGTCGCTGCCGTGGCCGCTCCAGAAGAGGAACACGTTGTCGGCCTCCGTCGGATGGATGACGTGGGGCAGGCGGTCGGAACTGCGCCCCAGGAGGATGTCGGCCATGTCGTCGGGGCTGCTGAGGTCGCTGAAGTGGTAGTCCACCACGGCGTTCTGGCGCACATTGACATTCACCAGTGGATTAGCCGGGTCTGGTTGGTCGGCGCGTTCCAAGAATATTTGTCCGGGGAACGGGTTCTGCGAGTCATTGGCCAGATTGTCCTCAACGATGAGCACGATGTGGTCGTCGTCGTAGCCGTGTTGGCGCAGCAGTTGGTATATGGCGAAGGCATCGGCCTGATGGCGGTAGTTCTTCCACGAGGTGGAGGGACTGACGATGACGGCCCAACGCTCGCCGAGACTGGGCAGGTGGTGATTGACGTCAGCGCCCACGTCGGGGTCGAGTTCGGCGATGGTCGATTTCCAATTCCACAGGGCATCGGAAGAGAGACCCTTGGCACTGCCGCCTGTGGAGACAGTGGCGATGGGGATGATGTTGCCCGAGCCATCACACTCCCAGATCAGATAGCGGGTGTGGAGGATGGTGGTATGGGTGTCGCGGTCGAACTGCATGTCGCCTGTGGCACCCTGCAGACTGGGCAGCGTGCCACCCTCGATAAGGCGGAAGGCAGAGGCCAGGCCGTAGCCTATCCAGAGTGTGGCGGGGGCGGGAGCTTCGGTGGCCAGCACAGCACGCATCCAGTCGCTGAGATTGGGCAGGAAGGGCGATATTTCGTACTCCACGCGCTTGCCGTCGATGTAGAGCACGTCGGGGTCGGCGGCACAGAGTTGGGCAAAACGGCCCAGTGCGATGGTTGTAAGCGCATCGTACATCTGAGCGGTACCATAGGCGGGAGTTGTGTGACGGGCATAATAGTCCTGCATGAAACCGTTGGCGTCAGAGCCTACGGCGTAGGTACCATAGAAATGGTAACTCCACAGTTCGGGCGAGAGACCGGTGTCGCTCACAAAGACGGCGGGGCTGATGACAGGGTGCTCCTTCGACTGCTGAGCCTGGTCGAACTGGCTCTTTTCTGCCATCACTCTCACATAGTCCTCAGTACGGCTTAAGGCGACGAGCATGGCGGTGGGCGTGTCACCCACAGGGTTGCCCGTCATATTGAAAAAGTCTTGCAGACGGTCGCCCTCATGGTAGGCACGGATACCGCCGGGCACCACGTCGAGACCGATCTGGGTGGCAATGAAGCCAAACCAGTCGCGGAACGACTGACCGTAGGTGTCGTCTGAATAGAGCAGGCATACGCGCTGATGGCCTATGGACTGCATGATGGAGAGAAGCACCTCACACTGGGTAATGTCGCTCTCGGTGAGGAAAAAGGAGTTGGTCTTGCGCGCCTCGGTGCGCTGCAACTCAGAACTGGTGCAGGTGGGCATGACCACGGGCAGGCGCAGATGCTGGGCCTGGTCGAGAATGGCACGGGCATGGTCGCTGTGGTAGGGACCGATGATGGCGTGGCAGGTGTCGGGCTGCACGTAGCGTGCATCACCCTGACCTGGGTGTGTCAGGGCGTAGGCCAGTGCACTGAGGTCCTCACTGTCCTCGTTGTGGTAGCGTAGGTTCAGCCGCACCCGTTTTCGTC
Organism: Prevotella sp.; assembly: GCA_017449025.1. GTDB lineage: Bacteria > Bacteroidota > Bacteroidia > Bacteroidales > Bacteroidaceae > Prevotella. The sequence goes on from JAFSKJ010000019.1 coordinate 8,149, forward strand.
GCGACTCCTGTGCCAAATCGAGGTTGTTCATCGCATCCTCGATGGCTGATTGCCACTCAGACCACTGTACCAGCGGCAGGATGACATCGACATTCACCACGCTCACCTCCTGTTGTGGGGATGAGGACGTGGAATCGTCGTCCCTACAGGAAGCAAGGAGGGCGATGGTTATACCTATTAATATATATAGTATCCGTTTCATAAGTCGTTAATCGTTGTAGGTTGGTATGTTGTCGGTGGTGTATCCGTCCCATGCGCCGTGCCACTCCTTTTCAGGCATGGCACCAACGGGGGCCCTGAGCCAGCGCGCGAGCCACTGGCTCAGAGCGCGGTCATAATGGCGGACGATGGTGGGGTATTTGCTGTCACTTATGAAAATCTCAGTGTCGAGGAAAATGGCCTCGCATGAACCTGTTCCCCAGAGGTGGAAACCGGCATAGAAAGAAGCGTTGTAAGCGCCCCAGTTACAGACGACATAACTGTAAGTCTCAGAATTGGTCTGCGCTATAAGATAGGCTAACATATAGGTTTTGGCGTATGCGTCGTCGCCTGCTCCTACAGTGTCGCCGGAAGGATAGACGGTGATAGATGTTGCGTCGGAGCGATAATCGTCAAGCACCTCGGCAATGCTGTCGGCCAGCACCTCATCGGCGTTGTGACCCTGTAATAGTAATATGTTGATGGCTTTGCCGCGCTGAAATCCCACCTCGTCGGGATGGCTGGTCTCGAAATCGATGTGACGCCATAGCCTGTGGGCCGACCCGGCAGCGCTGATGCTGAGCAGATGAAGGCGCGAGCCAAGTTGGCGGGCTTCGGGCATCTGGTCAAACTGCTGGTTGGCAACGTTCATCACCAGCACCTCGTCGGTGTCGCTGAGTGGTGTCTCGGCCAGATAGGGCAGCAGACGGGCATCGGTGAGCACCAGCAGGCGGCGCTCGTAGGCACGCTCGTTGTAGGGGCTGGTGCCCTGCTGATCCCAGAGGCGCAGTTCGTTCTTCACGGCATCGGTGTCGCTGACGGCAATGTAGCGCAACTGCACACGGCTGTAGTCATCCTCGGAAAGTTGCATGTCGAATTGGTGCATACCCGTCAGCACGCGGTCGGCATAGCCCTGGTCGCCCAGTTCGTTAGGGGCAAATACGATGCACACCTCAATGCCGGTGGCGACTGGCGTCACGTCAGGGTCATCGTCACTGCTACAGGACGAGAGCGTCATCATGACCAGTGCGCCGAGGCACACTGCTACGCAGGCGGTCAGCCCGCATAGCAGCCAGTCTGTCCAGTGTTCGCTGATGCGGTCGCGCTGGTCCAAGAGGCCCGGATAGCGGTCGTAGAGGCGGTTGAGTAGTGAGAATTGTTCTTCTTTCATCGCGTATGTAATTTGGATTCGTTCTTCTTTTATCGTGTCTGGGTGATTAGAAAAGGGCGTGGAGGCTGCTGATGCGATGCATCAGTCGGTAGAGGTATTGCGACTTGCTGCGGAGCACTGCGTCTTCGCGCTGCTTGGTGCGGAAGAGCTGCACGGCGATGACGGCAAGCGTCGCGCCGATGGCGGCCAGGAGTAGTTGTACGATGAGGTCGGTGTTCATATCGTGTGGTCGTTTTGCTGATTTGTCGTTTGGGTGCTTGGGGCTGAGGTGTTGTCTTCAGGTACGTCGATGCCTTGCCGACGGAGAAGGTCGATCTGATTGTCGATGTCGCGCTCCATCCGGCGCACTATCTCGTCGCGCCGCCGGAGCATCTTGCGCCGCCGGTTAGCCATCATGAGCAGTAGGCCGACGATAAGGGCCAGCAGCAGCACGGTGACGGCGAGGATAATCAGGATGAGGTCGCTCTTGTTCATTTGTCTTGTTCTTTTAGGTTTGTCTGTAAAACGCTTGCAAAGGTAGTTAAATCCGCGCATACGCCTATATGCACAGACAAATGAGCAAATGATTTCAGACAAATGAGCAAGCAGCAAGACAGGAAAGCAAGGTTCCAGAAACTGATTTTGCGGGTAAGCAGACGCATGAAAAAAGCCCCAAGCGCAGGGCTTGGGGCTGTGTGGCTATTAAGTGTCAGGGGGATTAATTGCGGGCGTTTCGTGCAGCCTCGGCGCGGTAGGCGGAGGGTGACACGGAGAAGCGGGCCTTAAAATCGTGGTTGAAAGTGGTGGCATGGGTAAAGCCGCTGGCTGAGGCGACTTCGCCGATGAGGAGGTCGGTGGTCTCCAGCAGGTGGGTGGCATGCTCCAGACGGCAGTCACGAATGAAGTCGGCGATGGAGTTAAACTCGCTGCCACGGCTGAAGGCTCCGCCGATTTGCTCCTTCGTGAGGTGGAAGTGGACGATGGCTGCCTGACGGTCGAAGGCGGGATTGAGATAGAGCCGCTCGCGCCTGATGACATCGCAGATGTGTGTGAACAGTTCGTCGTGTGGCAGGGTGCCGAGATTGACGGGGGTGGCCGTGTCGCCCGCGGGTGCTACCCGCTCGTCTTTGGCGCGCTTCATCCGCATGTTCTCGGAAATTTCGCGGACGAGGACTTCGTTCTTGCGGCGGAGGATGCTCTTCTGGTGGCGATAATAGACGGCAAAGCCTATGGACAGTACAATCAGGAGCAGACCAACACCTATATATATCTTCATGCGGATGAGGGCGGCATGCTGATGCTCAATTTCCAACTGCTGCTCCTGAGCGTGGTAGCGGGCGGCGTATTCGTGGGCCTTGCCAGAAAGGGTGCTGTCGGTGAGCGCCTGATTGAGCGTGGCGTAGCGGTTAAGGTAGTTGTAGGCCTGAGCGTGGTGGCCGGTGGCATTGGCAGCCTCGGCGCGGGCATAGAGGATGTTGGCGTAGTCGGCGGTCAGGGTGTCAGTGCCCATGTGCTCTTCCAGATCATCATAGAGGGCGAGGGCCTTGGAGTAGTCGCCCAGCGCCATATAGACAGGTGCCATCGTCTGGTGAGCGTCGCGGCTGTCGGCGTAGCGGGTGCCCTCCACCTTGCTGAGATATTCGCGGGCCTTCTGGGCTGCGGCAGTATTTGCGTAAGCTTCGGCCAGAACGACGTAGGCTTTGGTACGGTAGAAGTCGCAGTAGCCGGCGCGTTCGTCGGGGTCGCTGGACAGTCGGTGAGAGTCCTGTGCATAGTCCTGTGGGTGCTGCTCGTAGTGGTCGAGCCGCTCCACGATGCTTAGGGCCACAGGGATGATGTCGGCATAGCGGTCAGTGGCGCGTAGCACGTCTATCTTTCGGCGTAGGGCGATGATGGAGGCATCGAAACGGGCCACGCTTCCGTTGGCGTTGAGCAGTCCAATGATGCTGTCGAGCCGTGACAGCCCCTCGTCGGTGCGCCCCAGCGAGTAGAGGATATAGCCCAGGTCGGCCTCGGTGCGCAAGGCCTCCGTCGCATCGTTCTCGGCACGGCAGAGGTCGGCCTTCTTCGTCACCCAGCGCATCCACTGCGCATAGTCCTGCCGCATGCGGTGGGAGATGATGAGTATGTCATAGATGTCGTGCAGATAAGTAGTGTCCCGGTTCACCTTGTCGTTTTGCAGCAGCCCCTCGCAGAGCATCACCGCCGAGTCTAGGTGCAAGTAGCCGGACGACTTGCTATAGACGATGGCCCTCAGCAGGTCGGCGCGGTAGTCGGTGATGTTGCCCACCATCTCTGCCGAGTCGATGATCACCATCGCCCGCTCTGGTTCGTAGTCGTAAATCGCCTTCGCCTCCTCCTCGGTATAGAGCGAATCAGATGCCTGCGGCACGTGGTTCGTACCACCCTTGCCTGTGCAGCCTGCTAACATCAACAGGCAGGCTACAACCACTATTATATATGTCGGCAAATGATGTCTCATTTTTTTTGCTAATAAAATTTGGGTGCAAAGGTAGTAAAAAAATGGCTAAAAATCGTGCTTCGCCCCACTTTTAACCTCTTTTTTGTGACATTTTGTCAGGAAAAGAAAGAAAACATTGCGGATTTCAAGAAAAAAGCATTGGGATTCCTTGCCGACATCTGCACATTCGTTTGCAATTTGGCTGTGGACGCGCTGAACAATCCACGCACGTTGAACTACTATGAGAAGAACGGCTTCGTCCTTTCACTTTTCTGTTCGGGCTATTTCAACTTCCTCCTAATATCCTTCGATTGCTGTATCATCATCTGTCCAATGCTGTCACGCATAGCGGCTTCCTGTTCCATTTGGTAGCGGCGGCGGATAGAGTCCTCGTAGTTCTTGGACAAGCCAAGCGACCTGAGGTCGAGCGGATAACGAATTGTTGGCAATGGCGGATGCCGTCCTTGTTGCCAGCCCAGACGTTGCGCTCCAACCATATCACATTTGCGTTGTTGGCAGGCAGCGTAGCCCTTAATGCACGATACTTCCAGCCCGCTAATTGCAGTTCCTCTATCTCTTTTGACTGGTCGTAAATCTTGGTTGCCAGCAGGGACATACAGAAGAAAAAGGCAATACCGATACCCACTAACCACCACGTTTTAGTTGTCAGGTCGTGGGTGACTTTCTTGTGCTGTGGCTTGCTAATCTGCTCTGCAACGAACTGGCGCAAGGCTCGGATTTCTTCTGCCATTGCCTTGTCTCCTTTGGCTGATAGTGCCTCCAACTTACTGCCGATGGCTTCCTGCAGATCTTTCTTGCTCTCCCTCTGACGCTCTGATACAATCTTCAATGCATCCCGAAGGACGCAAAGGTTTCTGTTAGTCCGATTCATGGAATCAACCAAAGGCATGATAGCCTCTTCCAGATTCCCGTTGTCCTCACTCTTGCCCTGCTCCGTCTGAACAGGCTGCTTGTCTCGCTCGGCTTTGCCGCTTCGCTCGTCGAAGAACTTCTCTTCGATGCGCTCCAGACAACCGAAGATGCTTTCAATGATTTCGTCCTTCATATCTCCTTACTTCTTTTTGTTTGTTGTTAATACTCTTTTTTTACTTCGCTTATAGCCTCGGCCCACGTTTCTTTTTCTTCCGCTGCATCCGTCGGCGGTAATCGACGAAGTCGCTTGCCAGAGCAAGAACTCTTCCTCGGCAGGGTCATAGACGGGATTGTTGGTATCGAACAGTCCCAATGACGGGAAGTCTAACGTGGAATGAGACATGCCTTGATAGTTGGGATTAGGCTCTTGCATCGATTGCTCATTCTGTCTTGTCTGCCCTATATTAGCGGCATGCCTCGGCTCATTATTCGCCAGTCTCTCATTGAGTTTAGCATATGAGAACTGCCGGCCTATCTGTGAGCCTTTGAACCGTACACCATCCTTGATGAACGTGATGCCCTCTATGTGCTGTGACGGTCGGTGCAGAGTACGAGGTTGGCAAGGTGCTCCAGTATGCCGTGTTTCTTCAGCGCCTCTATTCCGCGTGAGGGATCAGCGAACACGAAGCAATACTTGGCGCACTGC
>JAFSKJ010000004.1 GCA_017449025.1 Prevotella sp.
CCCGGAGAAGCAGAGGGGAGGACAACGACCCTGAAGGGGTCGCCCTATACTGCTGCTGGGGCACTCTTTCAGAGTGCATTCGTAGTGTTCCTACTTCCGCAGGTCCTTCGGACGCTGCGGTTACTGAGCGAAGACGCTTTCGGCGTCATTTCAACCGCACAGGTCGGGATTTTCCCGTTCTGCAGAGCATGGGAAAGAGTGAATTCTCGTGAGAATTGAACGGAAAAGTGGCACTTGAGCATGAGTAAGGGGGACTTTAGCTTTGAATTCTCTCGAGAATTCAAAGCTCAGTAGCCTCAGTGCACTAAAAAACGACAACCTGAACAACCTAAAGCAACTCTTCTGAAATCCGAAGTCTTAAGTGAAGCCAGCCTCGTAGGTAGACAACAAATAGCGCGGATTGTCGCGTACCTAAAGGCACGCTTCCCTGTGGTGTCATTCCACCAGCCATACAGCCATACCTACGGTATGGCTGTATGGCTGGCTATCCCTATCTGATGCCTACGGCATCGTCTTCCCTTAGCTTCACCATGCCAAGCCACTTGCGGTAGCCAAAGACGGCGAAGAGTGTGTAGATGGCATAGATGCATGCCTTGAAGGGTATTCCCTTATATACGTAGAGCGCGCAGCAGATGAGGTCGACGACGAGCCATAGCAGCCACTGCTCGGCGTACTTCTGAGCCAAGGCCCACAGGGCTACTATGCTGAGGGCGGTGGTGAAGGCGTCGGTGATGGGGACTGTGGAGTTGGTGTGAGCGGCCAGCAGCCACCAGATGGCGAACCAAATGGCGGCGAGGGCTACGGCGGTGGGAAGGATGAGGCGGATGGGGAAACGGGTGATCTGCGGGGAGGATGGAGCCTCTGGGGCTTCTGGCGTTTTCCTCCGCCACATCACCCAGCCGTAGAGTGCAGCTAAGCAGTAGTAGATGGCCATGCCGAAATCGGCGTATAGCCCCGCCTTATAGTAGAGCACCATGTCGATGGCTGGCATCACGATGCTGGCTATCCAGAGGTAGATGCTGGCGCGGTACTCTAACCAAAGATATATCAAACCGACAACGAAGCCGAGAATGTCGAGAAACCTGAGTGCGTCCATGGTGATTGGTATGTTTCAGAATTTCAGGGTCACGTTGCCCATCATGGTAAAGCCGGCCATGGGTATGAATCCTATCTGGTAGTAGCGGTTGTCGTTGGTGTGGCCTCCGCTTTCATATATTGCCGAGTAGACCCATCCGCTGGCGGCATAGCGGCGGTTGAAGATGTTGTTGGCGTTGAGGCCTATGACAATCTCCTTTAATAATGCCGACGGATGTATGGTATAGCTTGCACTGACATTCGACACAGAGTATGCTGGCAGCGACCGCTGTTTGTTTTCGGTGTTGTCAAGATACTGTCTTGACACGTAGTTGGTGTGCCACGTGGCTTGAATGCCTTTCCAGTGTATGTTGACAAATCCGTTGAGTATTGCCGACGGCGAGAAGGCCAGCGTTGAGTTGTCGTAGTGAATGGTCTGCGAGCCTGTGTCCCAGTCCTCCACCACCTCGTCGAAGTCCTTTATCTTGTTCTTGCTTAGTGCTGCATTTCCCTCAATGGTGAGCCAGGGTGTGATGTCTGCGCCCGCCTGCAGCTCGATGCCCATGCGGTGTGAGTCCTTGATGTTTGTTGTCAGGTTCTCGCCTATGTCGCTGAGTTGTCCTGTCTGCACGAACTGGTCCTTATAGTCCATATAATAAATGTTCACGCCTGCGCGCAATGCCCTCATGTTGAAAGTGTAGCCTGCCTCGACATCGGTGAGCTGCTCTGCTTTGGGGGCGGGGTACGAGCCGTTGTCGGTGAAGTTGTTTCGCTCAGGCTCTCGGTGGCTCAGTGCCACGGAGGCGTAAGCCCTGTGTGCCCCTGTCTGCCATGAGAGTCCAGCCTTGGGGTTCATGAAGTCGTACTTCTTCTTTATGTCGAGTTGCTGGTTGTAGTAGCCCGACTCTTCGCTGTAGAACTTGTCGTTGATGCCGCCCGTCTGGTAGTCTACATGTCGGTACTGCATGTCTGCAAACACGTCGAACTGCGGTGTCAGGTGGTAGGCCGCCTTTATGAAGTAGCTGTCGTCGAGCTTAGTGGCCTTCGAGTCGTAGTATTTGTAGCGTCCGCCACTGAGATACTTGCTGCTTACCATTTCATTGGCAGCGTATGTCAGAAATCCGAAGTGTGTGCCGTCGAACTCCTGTATCGACAGTCCGCCCACCACGTCCCAGTGCTCATCCTTGTAGGTAGTGTTCCACACCAGTCCGTAGGTGTGCTGCGTTATTCCCTTTCGGCGCACGAAGTCGGTCTTCTTTATATTGCTGCCGTCGGCGTTGAAGGCTGTGAGTCCGAACTTGGCCAGTTTGTTGTTGGGCCGGAACTCGTCGTAGTATCCATAGCCGTAGGTATAGTGCACGGTGGCTGTTGTAGCCCATCGCTCGTTGGCGTTCCAGGTCAGGGACAGCAGGTTGTGGTCTTGCCAGAAGTTGTCGGTGGTCTTCTTCCAGAACCCTCCCTTGTAGCCGTACCGCTCCGTCAGGTAGTTGCCGTCGGCGTCGGTGGCGAAGTTGCCATCGGCGTCGTATGCCAGTGTTTCGTATAGCGAGTTATAGCGGCCTAACCCGTGTTCATACATGTCTCTGTATGTGGAGATGCCTGTCTTCACACCGTATGTACCGTCCATCAGCGACATGTCGTTGTCTCCGGCGGTCACCCCGTTCCATGCCTGTCCTGTCCGCTCGAAGTTGCCTATGTTCTTGTATGCCACAACAATGTTGTCGCCCAACCACGACAGCCCTCCGTAATAGGAGCCGCTGCGCCCCGATGTTCCGTGTATGAATCCGTCGGTGGTTGTCTGGTGGTATGCTCCGTCGAGTATCAGGTGGTGCCATAGCAGTCCGGTTGAGAAGTTTCCGCCCGCGTTCAGCGTGTTGTACGAGCCGTAACCTGCACTCAGCTCCAATGAGGGGTTGGGCAGGGGTATGGCAGTCTTCAGTGCCACGGTGCCTCCAAAGGCTCCGTCGCCGTTGGTCGACGTACCCACACCGCGCTGTATCTGCACCGAGCCGAGCAGAGAGCCGTAGGAGTTCATGTTTGCCCAGAACACGCACTGGTCTTCCGGCGAGTTGAGCGCCACGCCGTCCAAGGTCACGTTTATTCGCGAGTCACCTGCGCCGCGTATTCTCATATAGGTGGTTCCTGTGCCCATGCCGTTCTCGCTCCACGCCACCACGCCCGGTGTCTGTGCGAAGAGGAACGGCAGCTCGCGTCCCGTCTTCGAGAAGGCATTCAGCTCACCCTTCTTTATGTTGCTGATGGCATAGGGTGCGTTTTTCTGAGCGCGCACGCCGCTAACCACCACCTCGCCCAAGCGCTCTACGCGCGTAGAGTCGTAATAAACATTGTCTTGCTGGGCCGTCACGCCTGCTACGCTGCCAACGAGCATAGCCAAAGTCATAATTCTTTTCATCGTCCTAAAAAAATTTAGCAGAGGGAAGAAAACAATCCACTACCTACGCCGGCATTGTCCGGTTCAGGTTATAGGGTATAATCTCAGCCTGCAACAACAGGCACCCCCTGGTATTTGCGCGTGCAAAGTTACACATTAAACATCAAACCACCAAACTTTCGCCCCGCTTTTTTGGCTACCCCCGCGAAATCGTTAGGCAATTATTTGCTCTGCTCTTGTTTTTTTCGTACCTTTGCAGCCTATTTTAATAAAGAATTAAGAGTTAAGAATTATGAGTAGTTTAAAATGTGGTATCGTAGGACTGCCTAACGTGGGCAAGTCAACACTGTTCAACTGTCTGTCGAGCGCCAAGGCGCAGGCGGCAAACTTCCCCTTCTGTACGATAGAGCCCAACGTGGGCGTCATCACCGTTCCCGACGAGCGCCTTACAAAGCTGGCCGAGCTGGTGCACCCGGGACGCATAGTGCCGGCAACGTGCGAGATAGTGGACATTGCCGGACTGGTGAAGGGAGCCTCAAAGGGCGAAGGCTTGGGCAACAAGTTCTTAGGCAACATACGCGAGACAGACGCCATAATCCACGTTCTCCGCTGCTTTGAGGACGAGAACATAACTCACGTTGACGGTACTATCGACCCCATACGCGACAAGGAGATTATCGACACCGAGCTTCAGCTCAAGGACCTGGAGACCATAGAGAGCCGCCTGGCCAAGACCGAGAAGGCAGCAGCTGCCGGCAACAAGGATGCCAAGACGGAGGCAGGCGTGCTGAAGGCATACAAGGAGGTGCTGGTGCAGGGCAAGAACGCACGCATGGTGGAGTTCGACAGCAAAGACGAGCAGGAGTGCGCCCGCAACCTGTTTCTGCTCACGTCGAAGCCCGTGCTCTATGTCTGCAACGTGAGCGAGGCCGACGCCAAGAGCGGCAACGCCTTCACCGAGAAGATAGAGGCACTGGCCAAGGAAGAGGGAGCCGAGGCCATGGTGATTGCCGCCAAGACTGAGGAGGACATTGCCGAATTAGAGTCGTACGACGACAAGCAGCTCTTCCTTGAAGAACTCGGCTTGGAGGAGAGCGGAGTGAACCGCCTCATCAAGAAAGCCTACGCCCTGCTCAACCTTGAGACCTTCATCACCGCCGGAGAGATGGAGGTGAAGGCGTGGACATACAAGAAAGGCTGGAAAGCCCCGCAGTGCGCCGGAGTCATACATACCGACTTCGAGAAAGGATTCATCCGCGCAGAGGTCATCAAGTACGACGACTACATACACTACGGCTCGGAGGCCGCCGTGCGCGAGGCCGGAAAAATGGGCGTCGAGGGCAAGGACTACGTGGTGCAAGACGGCGACATCATGCACTTCCGATTCAACGTGTAAGCACCCCTACCCCACCCCGATGAAGATTTTTGCCATAGGAATGAACTACGTCCAACACAATAAAGAGCTGGACGCAACGTTATATAAACCAGAGGCTCCCGTCGTGTTTACCAAGGCGGACTCTGCCTTACTCAAGCCTGGCAAACCCTTCTTCGTGCCCGACCACCTGGGACGCATTGACTACGAGGGCGAGCTGGTGGTGCGCATCTGCAGGTTAGGAAAGAGCATTCCACGCCGATTTGCACACCGCTATTACGACGCCGTAACCATAGGCATCGACTTCACAGCACGCGACATGCAGCGCGAGGCACGGCAGAAAGGACTGCCATGGACCATCTGCAAAGGCTTCGACGGCTCGGCGGCCATCGGAGAGTGGCTGGAACTGGAAGGCAGGGGACTGAAGGCAGAAGGCGGAGAGCAGCTCTGCTTCAGAATCGACCTGAACGGAAAGACTGTCCAGCAGGCCACCACCGCAGACATGCTCTACGGGGTGGACGAGCTGATAGAATACCTTTCGCAGTTCTTCACACTGAAGACTGGCGACCTGATTTTTACTGGCACTCCCGCAGGCGTAGGCCCTGTGGCCGTGGGCGACCTGATAGAGGGCTTCATCGGCAACAGCAAGGTGCTGTCAGTGAGATGCAAATAAGAGACAACAACAATACGACGGTAAGCACCTGTCGGCAGAGAAGACGAGAACAATGAGAATGAAAAGAAACAGAAACAAGACAGACAAGAATGATACTGGACGGAAGATAAGAGCCTTACTCTTGTCATTCTCCCTTTTTCTCAATATCCAGACAATGCCGGCAGCCCAGGAATTCTTCAACCTGACTGCCAGCGACGTGAAGATTGACTCGATGCTTCCCCGCTTCACCTACCAGCGCGAATTAGGCAGCGCCTACGCCGACTCCGTCTACACCATCAGCATTGCATACCCGGAGTATATAGACATGACAGCCGACGACATCAGCCGCCTGAAGGCCATAGGCTGTGAGACACTTTCGGCAGAGCCCGAGATTGAGCAGTACATAGGCGTATCGCGCAAGGAGGGCACACTCTATGCCTCGATAGTGCCATTGGTATGCCGCGACGGCCGCTACCAGAAGCTCGTAAGCTTCATGCTGAAGGTAGATGCCAAGGCCGCCGAGGGAGCAGCCATGGCGCGACGACAGGCCGGAGCCACCGACGGCCGCTATGCCGACAACTCCATACTGGCCACAGGCCGCTGGGCAAAGATCAGCGTGCCCGAGACAGGCGTATACCAGCTTACCGACGCCCTCTGCCGACAGGCAGGATTCAGCAACCCCGCCCGCGTGAAGATCTACGGCTACGGAGGCGCCATGCAGCCCGAAAAGCTCACTGCCGACTATCTGGCCGCCACCGACGACCTGAAGGAGGTGGCCGTGTGCGAGGTGGGCGGCAAGAGGCTGTTCCACGCCATAGGCCCCGTGAGCTGGGCAACGCCAACGGCGCTGACACGCACGCGCAACCCATACTCCAACTACGGCTGCTACTTCCTGACAGAGAGCGATGGCGAGCCGCTGCGCGTGGACAGCGCAACATTCGTGGGAAGCTTCTACCCCACCAACGACGACTACCACTCTCTCTACGAGAAAGACGAGTACTCATGGTTCCACGGCGGGCGCAACTTCTTCGAAAGCGCACAATTGGGAGTGGGCACTGCACACACCTACAACCTCAAGGCCACCAGCCAGTCGGGAACACTCACCATAGCCATGACCTACAACGGCAACTGCCAGGCCACCGTCACACTCAACGGCACAGAGCTTGAAGGCGGACTGGAGGTAAGCCCCACCACCATCAACAAGAAAACGGCAAACGAGATCGACAAGTACAGCAGCGCAGCCCTCACCGTGTGGACATTCAAGGCCGACAACCTGCATACAGACAACACCATAGTCATTACACAGACCAGCGGCAGCCAGATGCGACTGGACTACATAGCCATCACCAGCAACGAGCCGGCACCCGAACCCAAGCTGACAACAGGCACCTTTGCCGCTCCAAGCTACGTTTACAACATAACAAACCAGAACCACCACGCCGACACCGCCGTCGACATGGTCATAATAATACCTACAACACAGAAACTACTGCAACAGGCCGAGCGCATAAAAGCCCTGCACGAGGGCCTCGACAGCATGCGCGTAAGGATAGTGCCCGCCGACGAGCTGTTCAACGAATACTCAAGCGGAACACCCGACGCCAACGCATACCGCCGATACATGAAGATGCTCTACGACCGCGCCGAGACCAATGCCGACATGCCCCGATACCTGCTGCTCTTCGGCGACGGAGCATGGGACAACCGCATGGTAACGTCAGACTGGCACAACTACTCGCCCGACGACTTCCTGCTCTGCTACGAAAGCGAAAACTCGTTCAGTGAGACAGAATGTTACGTAAGCGACGACTACTTCGGATTCCTCGACGACAACGAGGGCGGAAACCTGCTGCGAAGCGACAAGTCGGACCTGGCCATAGGGCGCTTTCCCGTGCGCACCGACGCACAGGCAAAAATAGTAGTAGACAAAACCATCAGCTACCACAACAACGAGTATGCCGGAGCATGGCAGAACACCATAGTCTTCATGGGCGACGACGGCAACTACAACCAGCACATGGACGATGCCGAGACCGTAGTAAAGATGGTGGAGGAAAACTACCCCTCGTTCAACATTAAGCGCATCTACTGGGACGCATACGTCCGCACAACATCCTCCACAGGAAACTCATACCCCGACGCCACAAGGCTCATCCGTCAGCTCATGCAGAACGGAGCACTGGTGATGAACTACACCGGACACGGAGCACCCTACTGCATCTCGCACGAAAAGGTGCTCATGCTCGACGACTTCCAGAAAGCCACCTCCCTGCGACTGCCACTCTGGCTCACCGCCTCGTGCGACATCATGCCCTTCGACGGACAGGACGACAACATTGGCGAGAGCGCCATGCTCAACCCCAACGGCGGAGCAATAGCCTTCTACGGCACAACACGAACCGTTTACTCCTTCTACAACAGATACATGAACAACGCCTTCATGCGCTACGTGCTCGGCTCCACACAAGGAGTGAGAAACAGCATAGGCGAAGCAGCCAGACTGGCAAAGAACTACCTCATAAACGACTCCAAAGACCTCACCACCAACAAGCTACAGTACTCGCTCCTCGGCGACCCAGCCCTCGTGCTTGCCGCACCAACCATGGACATTGTCATCGATGCCATCAACGACCGCCCCGTGACAGAGACAACAACGGTCAAGGCCGGTGAGAAAGTAACTGTCACCGGACACGTGGTCAACGCAGACAACTTCAACGGAATAATGACAGCAACCGTCAGAGACGTCGAGGAAACCGTGGTGTGCAAGATGAACGACTCCGAAAGCTCCACACCCTTCGAGTTCAAAGACCGCCCCAACACCATCTACGTAGGGTCCGACAGCGTAGTCAACGGCAAGTTCACCTTTACCTTCGCCATGCCCAAGGACATAAGATACTCGGAAGGCAACGGAATGATTACCGTCTACGCCAAGAACAACACCAACACGCAGGAAGCCCACGGCGAAAACGGAAACTTCACCATGACCAGCAGCGACACCGAGGCCAACGACGGCGTGGGACCCAACATCTACTGCTACCTCAACAGCAGCAGCTTCGTCAACGGCGGACAAGTGAACACCACACCATACTTCTACGCAGAGCTTACCGACAAGGACGGCATCAACGCTGCCGGAAACGGCATAGGCCACGACTTAGAGCTCATTGTCGACGGCGACATGGCCAAGACCTACAGCCTTAACAGCGAGTTCCAGTACAACTTCGGCGACTACCGCAGCGGCAGCGTGGGATACAGCATTCCCGAACTGAGCTACGGCCAGCACAAGCTGCTCTTCAGGGCATGGGACGTGCTCAACAATTCGTCAACGGCAGAGCTCACGTTCAACGTGGTGCGCGGACTGGAGCCTAACCTCTTCGACGTAGAGTGCACACACAACCCCGCCGTCAGCAACACCACCTTCATCGTCACACACGACCGCGCCGGAAGTGAAATCGACGTCACGTTAGAGGTGTTCGACATGTCGGGACGCAAGCTCTGGAGCCACAAGCAGGCAGGAGCATCGGCAGACAACTCTTACGCCATCGACTGGGACCTCACCGTCGACGGCGGCCGCCGCCTGCAGACAGGCGTCTACCTCTACCGCGTGCTCATCAGCAGCGACGGCAGCACCCAGGCATCGAAAGCCAAGAAACTCATCATAATGAAAAAATGACTAATTCAAGTATGGAAAATATGATTATAAAACCATTCAAACACCCCTCCCTTCGGGAGGGCTTGGGTAGGCTTTTAGCAGGGCATTTGGGTAGGCTTTTAGGTGGGCTTTTTCTTTCTCTGCTCCCGCTCTTTGCCTTTGCCGACGACGACGACAAGAACACCATGTTCAATCCCGTGGAGCATGCCGTCATCTCACAGACCATAGCACCCGACGCACGAGCCGCCGGCATGGGCGACGTGGGAGCCGCCACCGACCCCGACGTCAACTCCCAGTACTGGAACCCCGCCAAGTACCCCTTCTGCATCAGCCGCGCAGGCATATCCCTCAACTACACCCCCTGGCTCAGGCAGCTCGTCAACGACATCGACCTGGCCTACGTCGCCGGCTACTATCGCATAGGCGACTATTCGGCCCTGTCAGGCTCGCTGCGCTATTTCTCCCTCGGCGAGGTGTTTACCAGCGACGCCTACGACATGACCGTCAAGCCCTACGAGATGTCGATAGACGCTGCATACTCGCTCATGCTCAGCGAGAAGTTCTCACTCGCCGCCGCCATACGATGGATATACAGCGACCTGCGCTACGACTACTCAGAAGACTCCAAGCCCGCCTCGGCCTTTGCCGCCGATATGGCCATGTACTACAACAACTACGTTATGTTGGGACAGCGCGAGTGCCAGCTCGGAATAGGCCTGAACATCTCTAACATCGGCTCCAAGATCTCCTTCTACGGCGACGAGGAGAGCCAGTTCATTCCCGCAAACATGCGCTTGGGAGCCTCGCTCATGATTCCCGTTGACGAGTGGAACCGCTTCTCCATCACAGCCGATGCCAACAAGCTGCTCGTGCCCACAGTGCCAAAACAAGAAGAAGGCGAGTCGAACAGCGACTATCAAGACCGCGTGCGCCGCGAATACAGCGACGTGGGCAGCATCAAGGGCATATTCCAGAGCTTCAGCGACGCCCCCGGAGGCTTCAAGGAGGAGATGCAGGAGGTGCAGTGGAGTGTAGGCGCCGAGTACGTCTACCACGACCAGTTCTCGCTCCGCGCCGGCTACCACCATGAGTCCGAGAACAAAGGCAACAGAAAGTACTTCACCGTGGGCGGCGGGTTCCGCATGAGCGTCTTCTCCCTCGACGTGGGCTACGTCATCTCCACAGCACGCTCAAACCCACTCGACCAGACACTACGCTTCACACTGGCCTTCGACATGGACGGCATAAAAGACCTCTTCAAGAAATAAACCACCATGTTCAGGATAGGATTTGGCTACGACGTGCACCAGCTCGCCCAAGGGCGCGAGCTATGGATGGGCGGCATCAGGATTGACCACGAGAAAGGACTCCTCGGACACAGCGATGCCGACGTGCTCATACACGCCATCTGCGACGCCATGCTCGGAGCAGCCAACATGCGAGACATAGGCTACCACTTCCCCGACACCTCAGAGGCCACACTCGGCATGGACAGCAAGATAATACTGAAAGAGACCGTGGCACTCATAGCCACCAAAGGCTACCACTTAGTAAACGCCGACGCCACCATCTGCGCCGAAAAGCCGAAAATGAATCCCCATATCCCCAAGATGCAGCAGACTCTTGCCAGCGTCATTGGCACTGACCCCGACAACATCTCCATCAAGGCCACCACCACAGAGCACCTCGGATTCGTGGGGCGCATGGAGGGCATTGCCGCATACGCCACCGTACTGATAGAAAAGTAGCAGGCAATTGCCTGCTACTTTATCATTATCCCTGTGAATATCCTCCCCGACTGTATGCCCAAGCGACGGGCAGAAAAGAAAGTGTCGGGATGCTGGTAGGTACAGACATCCATCTTGCCGACATTTTCAGGCTGGACACCTGCATCAAGAAGTTGCTGGCGATTGCACAGGGGCAGGTCAAGATGCCACTTCTCCTCGCGGCGGCTAATGGCAGGCATGTCGAAATCCGCATCGGCAAAAGCCTGGTAGACTTCGTCGCCCACCTCAAAGCTTTCTAAACTTATCCCGGGGCCTATCTGCGCCCTTATGTCCTGCGGCAGCGAGCCGTAGAGGGCCGTCATGTCTTCAACAGCCTTCTGCGCTATGCGCCTGGCTGTGCCGCGC
Organism: Prevotella sp.; assembly: GCA_017449025.1. Classification (GTDB taxonomy): domain Bacteria; phylum Bacteroidota; class Bacteroidia; order Bacteroidales; family Bacteroidaceae; genus Prevotella. The sequence goes on from JAFSKJ010000004.1 coordinate 11,272, forward strand.
CAGCCGGCATGAACGGCGCAGGCCACGCTCTGACGGCTGTCATAGAGAAGAACAGGTATGCAGTCGGCAGTGCTCACGCCTATGCACACTCCGCAGAGAGCGGTCATGATTGTGTCTATGCCGTCGAGCTTCTCAGCCTGCTGCTGCGGTGTCAACGAGAGGAAGGCATCGTCGATGGCGGCGGAGGCAGTGAGGTGTACCTGATGGGGCATGAAGAGACGGTCGTCGGCAATGCCAAGCAGGCGGCATAGTGCCGCCCTGTTCCTAACGATGCTCTCCTGGCTGTCGCCACAGAAGCCGTTGATGTTGAACTCGGCGTAGCTGCCTACACTGAAACCGCCCCGGCGCGTAGTGCTGAACGCCACTACGCCCGGGGCGATGTTGTAATGGTTTAATTGGGGCTGTATCACCTTTATTATATTATCGTTCGCCTTTCTTCACAACCTTCATAACCTTACCGTCGGCATCGCGGACAATGTTAACACCCTTGCCTGCATTGACTGGCTTGCGCCCCTCAAGGTCGTAAACCTTGGTGTGGCCGGCAGCCGCAGTGTCAACAGCGTCGATGGCTGTGGAAACGGTAACGGTAAGTTTATAGGAGTCGCCGGCAGGCAGGTATTCATCGTTACCCTCAAACGACGCAGTAATAATAGTCTCTCCGGCAGCGATGATTCTGACGGTGCCGTCGGCAGCCACGGTGGCTACCGCCTCGTTGCTGCTGGTATAGGTGACTGGGAGCTGCTGCGGATTGACCAGTGTAGGAGCAGTGAAGGGCTTGCCCACAACGGCTGTCGGCTGGGACTCTACGTCGAAGTAAAGCTCAGCATCGACAGGTTCGGTGCCGGGCTGGGGCCCAGGTTCTTCTGTGGCCTGTTCCTTGATGGTGACATTGTCTACCTTGGTGCTTCCGTTATAGCGTCCGTTGAGCACGTAAATGCCCTGGACGCTGGTCTTTGTGGCAGCAGGCAGGCTGTAAGTGCCTTTGGCAATGATGATATTGGTGGCCTTTTCGGTGATGCGGTATTCCACGGTACGCGCATCGGGATTGACAGTGAGGCGGTAGTGGCACCAACCATTGGCGGGCAGGGTAGCGGTGGCTGCAGCAGTATAGTTGATTGTACCCACAAGACCCTTGTCGTACTGCAGAGTGAAGAGGGAGTTAACATTGTTGTTGTAGGCTGCATAGCTCTGCCAATAGTTGGAATTGGGAACGTCGTACTTTCCGCCCTCGCTCATGACATGGAATTCCGAGCCGTCGTTTGTGCCGGGGGTGAGCATGGCATCGAACTGTATGACATAGGTGCCAGTGGTCTGGGCAGAGAAAAGGGTGTAGGCTGAGTTCGACCTGTCGCTGACGGTGTACTGGATGTACTTGCCATACTCCTCGTCGCCCTGCACAAGCTGGAGTGTTCCGCGGTCCACGCTGCCAATGTGCCACGACGAGGCGTCGCTCTGGCTGTCGTAGTCTGAGTCGTAAACGAGCTTGAGGCTTGAGTCGTCGGCAGTGTCGTACTCCACTTCGGGTGCCTTAGCATAGTCTGGCAGATAGTATCCTAAGTGAGGTGGCTGGTTGTAAGCCACGTTCTGCCAAGCGATGCCCATACGGTAGACATGGTCGTGCATGAGTGTGACAACGCGATAGTTGGTGGGAATGTTGGTGGTGAAGATGTTAAGTACACTGGGGTTGCTGCCATCGTAGAAGATGATCTCCTCGCGCCAGTCGCCGAGGATGTCGGCCTGCAGGCAGGGATTGCCTTTGGTGCTGTTGATGGTCATTGAGGTTCCTATCTGATAGAGGTTCTTGCCGCCGATGTACATACGGCTGAATCCGTTGCCGTTCCACTTCTCAAGGAAGGGGTTGTTATGGTTGGAGATGTCGCCAAGGAGCTCTTCCTGCAGGTCGCCATCCCAATAGATGCGGAAATTGTTGACGGTGGGTCCGTACTGTGACACCTGCGAGCCGTCGATACAGCTGCGCGTGGTGTTGTCGGCGGAGGAGCTGAAGTAGCTGGCTCGCACGTTGGCATCGTATTGTGCGGCCATGCCGCGCCCGTTGTCAACGCCCGAAGGCCCACCCTTTAGCAGCACTTCGCCTGTGAGTGCGTCGTGCAAATCCCACGCGTACGTACCTTTTTCTTCATGTACGTCGAACACTTCTAATCCGGGACGGTCGGGCAGATGGTCGGCAAGGTGCATGGCATCGCCATGTCCGAAGCCTACACCGTAGAGCAGCTGTCCGTTGTCGTCGCAGGCTGCCGACCCCCATATTATCTCATCCTTGCCATCACCGTCGACATCGGCCACTGACAGGTTGTGGTTGCCGTTGGCAAACATGGTGCCTGAGCCTTGTCCGCTGGTGCTTGTCAGTCCGGAGTAGTTCTTCACAGTGCCATTGGCATCGGTGACGGAATAGGCGGTGGCTGAAGATGAGCAGTGCAGCCATCGATGCGTGAGCTTCGAGCCGTCGAAGTCAACAGCCCAGAGATAGGCGCGCTTATAGTAACCACGTGTGAAAACGCCACTGGCCTTCTTCACTGCTCCGTCGAGATGAGCCACTGCGGCAAGGTGACGGTCGCCGCGGTTGCCGTTGGTGTCTCCTCCCCAGAAGGATGAGCTTGAGGGATAGTTGGCAGCCCCTCCTACTCCGCCGGCTCGGTTGGGACGGTAGTATATGGTGTGGATGGCGGCGCCTGTCTGGCCGTTGAACACGGTAAGGTATTCGGGTCCGGAGAGTATCCTGCCACCGTTGCTTGCACTGTAGTCAGTTGAGTTGTTGGCACTGCGTATGGCTGATTCGTCGGCAGCTGCAGTAACATAGTTACCCTTGCCGTCGACAGAGCCGGGTGCTGTCTTGCAGATCATCTCTGCATGTCCGTCGCCGTCGAAGTCGTAGACCAGGAACTGCGTGTAGTGTGCGCCTGCGCGGATGTTTCTTCCCAAGTCAATGCGCCAGAGCTTCTCACCGCTCAGCTCATAGCAGTCTATGATGACATTGCCAGAATATCCGGTGTTGGCATTGTCCTTGGAGTTTGAAGGGTCCCACTTTACTATAAGCTCGTACTCGCCGTCGCCGTCAACATCGCCCACGGAGCAGTCGTTGGGGGTGTATGAATAGGTGGTGCCATTGACGGTTCCATCGCTTGGGCGGTCGAGCTGGAGGGTGGTGTAAACATTGCTCCAGGGCTTGACGGCTTCAGAGGTTGACACTACTGTACCTCCTACCTTGGCCACCACCTGATAGGTGCTTGTGGCTGTTCCCTTCATGTCGGTTAAGCAGGTGTTTGCAGACAGGTCGGCAGCTATCACGGTACCGTTGCGAAGCACGTCGAAGGTTGTCGCCTCGTCGTCTGTTCCCAACATTCGCCAGCTGATAAACATTCCTGAACCTCCCTGCGACGGCAGTGCCACTACGCCACGTGAGAGTTGTTCCATCTGTGCCTTAGGTGTAACCTGGGCAGTGATATTGGTAGAAGCCACTGTCAACAGTGCTCCTACAGCTAAGAGTTTGGTATTAAACATACATCTGTAGATTTTAGTTAGCAGTTTTCAGCTGGCAAAGTTACACAAAAAGTTGATTATTACCAAATTATACTCCTTTTTTTTGTTTTTATTTGGTTATTCGGCTTATTTTACGTAATTTTGCAGCAAACTTTAGAATAACAACTAATAGACAATGGATTACAATTTCAGAGACATTGAAAAGAAATGGCAGAAGCGATGGGTGGAGCAAAAGACCTATCGTGTGGTGGAAGACATGACGAAGAAGAAGTTCTACGTGCTTAACATGTTCCCTTATCCCAGTGGTGCAGGCCTGCACGTAGGCCATCCGCTGGGCTACATTGCCTCGGACATCTACGCCCGCTACAAGCGCCAGCGTGGCTACAACGTTCTGAACCCCATGGGCTACGATGCCTACGGCCTGCCTGCCGAGCAGTATGCCATACAGACAGGACAGCACCCCGAGATAACCACTAAGGAGAACATAAACCGCTACCGCGAGCAGTTGGACAAAATAGGTTTCTCATTCGACTGGGAGAGGGAGGTGCGCACGTGTGACCCTGTCTACTACAAATGGACTCAGTGGGCATTCCAGCGCATGTTCAAGTCATACTATTCGCTGTCGTCGAAGAAGGCACAGCCAATAATCAAGCTTATTGAGCACTTCGAGTTGATGGGCACCGAAGACTGCGGTGCCTTGGGCACTGAGGAACTGACGTTCACAGCCTCTGACTGGGCCGCCTTCTCGGAGAAGAAGAAGCAGGAGGTGCTTATGAACTACCGCATAGCCTATCTGGCAGAGACAATGGTGAACTGGTGCCCGGCTTTGGGTACTGTCTTGGCCAACGACGAGGTCATCAATGGTGTGTCGGAGCGCGGAGGCTATCCTGTAGAGCAGAAGAAGATGCGCCAATGGTGCCTGCGCGTGTCGGCATACGCCCAGCGACTGCTCGACGGTTTGGAGACCATAGACTGGACGGAGTCGCTCAAGGAGACTCAGCGCAACTGGATAGGCAGGAGTGAGGGCACGGAGGTGGTGTTTAAGGTAGCCCCCCCTTCGGAGGCCTCTTTCACCATCTTCACTACTCGTGCCGACACCATGTTCGGCGTTACCTTCATGGTGCTGGCTCCAGAGTCGGAGCTTGTGGCTAAGCTGACCACCGCCGACCAGAAAGAGGCGGTGGACGAATACCTGGCATACGTGAAGAAGCGCACCGAGCGCGACCGCATAAGCGACAAGAAGGTGACGGGAGTGTTCTCCGGCTCATACGCCATCAACCCCTTCAACGACGAGAAAATTCCCATCTGGATAAGCGAATACGTGCTTGCCGGCTATGGCACAGGAGCCATTATGGCAGTGCCTGCCCACGACTCGCGCGACTATGCCTTTGCCAAGCACTTCGGACTTCCCATAATCCCGCTTATAGAGGGTGCCGACGTCTCGGAAGAGAGCTACGATGCCAAGGAGGGCATCATGTGCAACTCGGCCAGCGACAAGTTCTCTCTCAACGGCCTTACGGTGAAGGAGGCCATCGCCGCCACAAAGAAGTTCGTCACCGAGCAGGGCTTAGGCCGCGTAAAGGTGAACTACCGCCTGCGCGACGCCATCTTCTCGCGACAGCGCTACTGGGGCGAGCCGTTCCCCGTATACTACAAGGACGGTATGCCATACATGATTCCCAAGCAGTGCCTGCCTCTGCTGCTGCCCGATATTGACGAATACAAGCCCACAGAGACGGGAGAACCGCCTCTGGGCCGCGCCAAGAAATGGGCATGGGACACAAAGACAGACACTGTGGTGGATGTTTCTGAGATTGACAACAAGAGCGTCTTCCCCTTGGAACTCAACACCATGCCGGGCTTTGCCGGCTCCAGCGCCTACTACCTCAGATATATGGACCCGAAGAACGAGAAGGCCCTCGTTGACAAGGACATTGACGAATACTGGCGGTCGGTGGACCTCTACGTAGGCGGCACGGAGCACGCCACAGGCCACCTAATTTACTCGCGCTTCTGGAACAAGTTCCTCTACGACTCAGGCTACTCGTGCGAGGACGAGCCGTTTAAGAAACTGGTTAACCAGGGCATGATACAGGGCCGCTCCAACTTCGTCTACAGAATCATCTCAGCCAACAACTCCGAGGCAGGAGAGAACGATACACCCGTATTCGTCAGCTTCGGACTCAAGGACCAGTATGAGGTGACTCCCATCCACGTCGACGTAAACATTGTGAACAACGACGTGCTTGACATTGAGGCCTTCAAGAAATGGCGCCCGGAGTATGAGAAAGCTGAGTTCATACTGGAAGACGGCTCGCACCTTGGCAACAACGAGCAGGCAACATCGAACTATATATGCGGCTGGGCAGTGGAAAAGATGTCGAAGTCGATGTACAACGTGGTGAACCCCGACATGATTGTTGAGAAATACGGAGCCGACACGCTCCGCATCTTCGAGATGTTCCTCGGCCCCGTGGAACAGGCCAAGCCCTGGGACACTGCCAACATCAGCGGCAGCCACCGCTTTCTCAACCGCTTCTGGAATATGGTGACCAACAGCATTCCGCCCGCAGGCGTGCCCGTAGACTCTGTAGCCCCATCGTCCGAGGAGCTGAAGTCGCTGCACAAACTGATAAAGAAGGTGACGCAGGACATTGAGAGCTTCTCTTACAACACGGCCATCTCGGCATTCATGACCTGCACCAACGAGCTGACGGCCATGAAGTCGACAAACACCGAGGTGATGCGACAGCTTGTCAGCCTCATTGCTCCTTTCTGCCCACACATGGCCGAAGAGCTGTGGGAGATGCTCGGCGGCGAGGGCTCCGTCTGCGATGCCCCGTGGCCTGAATGGAACGAAGAGTATCTGGTAGAGAGCTTGGTGAAGCTTGGCGTGGCCTTCAACGGCAAGGCCCGCTTCGAGATGCAGTTCCCCGCCGACGCCGACAACGCCTCTATCGAGCAGAGCGTGCTCGCCGACGAGCGCTCATCGAAGTACATCAACGGCAAACAAGTGATGAAGGTTATTATCGTTCCGAAGCGCATGGTGAACATCGTGATAAAGTAAATGACAGTAGACCACAGATTGATACTTAAAGAGGTTGGGGATTATGTAGGCATAACCCTCGGCCTCTTATTGTATACGTTTGGCTTCACCTTCTTCCTGATGCCCTACGAGATAGTCACGGGCGGTGTGTCGGGCATCGGGGCCATTGTCTACTACACCACGCGCCTGCCCATCAGCTATACTTACTTCCTTATCAACGGCCTGCTACTCATAGTGGGACTGAGGATTCTGGGATGGAAGTTTCTCACCAAGACCATCTTCGCCATTATCATGCTCACGCTGCTGTTAGGCTTGGCGCAGGAAATCATTCCCAAGGATAATGACGGCAACTTCGTGAAGATCTTAGGCAACGGGCAAGACTTCATGTCCTTGGTGATAGGCTGTATGATGACCGGCACTGCCCTGGCCATGGTGTTTCTCAACAACGGCTCTACGGGCGGCACCGACATCATTGCGGCTTCCGTCAACAAGTTCCGCAACGTGTCGCTCGGCACCGTGCTCACCTTCGTCGACCTCATTGTCATAGGCTCCTGCCTCTTCATACCTCAGTTCGGCGACCTTATCGACCGTATACACAAGATAGTGTTCGGCTTCTGCACCATGGTCATCGAGAACTTCATGCTCGACTATGTCATGAACCGTCGCAGGCAGTCGGTGCAGTTCTTCATCATCTCAAACAAGTGGCAGGAAATAGCCAACTTGCTTGGCACCAAGACAGACCACGGCGTCACCATACTCGACGGCCACGGATGGTTCACAGGGCAGGAGCGGAAAGTGATATGCCTGCTTGCACGCAAGAGCGAGAGCACCTACATCTTCAGGCTCATCAAGATGACCGACCCCAACGCCTTCGTTTCCCAGAGCACCGTCATAGGTGTCTACGGCGAAGGCTTCGACGAAATGAAAGTAAAGATTAAAAGCAAAAACTACAAAGACGACAAAAAGTAAGTTGTCCAAGTTGTCGATAAATAAACTCATGAAAATAGTATTCGCAACAAACAACCAGCATAAGCTCTCCGAGGTCAGGGACATTCTTGGCGACGGCTTCGAGGTGCTGTCGCTCAGCGACATCGGCTGCGACAAAGACTTGCCCGAAACGGGTAACACCCTTGAGGAAAACGCCGTGCAGAAGGCACAATACATCTTCAACCACTACCACATTGATGTGTTTGCCGACGATACCGGCCTCGAAGTAGAAGCCCTCAACGGTGCGCCCGGCGTCTACAGTGCCCGCTACGCATCAATGGAACAGGCTGGCAGCACCGCCACACCCCTGTCACACGACTCTGAGGCCAATATGAGCCGCTTGTTGCGCGAATTAGGAGAAAATAACAATCGGCGCGCAAGATTCCGCACAGTTATTGCGTTAATACAAAAGGGGGGTGGACAGAACTGCGCCCCGAAGACAAACCTGTTCCAGGGAATAGTCAACGGCGAAATCACCCGCGAGAAAAGCGGGGCCGAAGGCTTCGGCTACGACCCCGTCTTCCGACCCGACGGCTACGACAAAACCTTTGCCGAGCTTGGCACAGAGATAAAGAACCACATAAGCCACCGCGCACGCGCCACACAGCAACTGGCCGACTATCTACACAAAAGAAAAAGCCCTTAGACAACACACAGGTAACAGAATATGAACATAGCAACAGACCATAGAGGCATAAAGAGCTTCATTGCAGGCCTTTCGCTTGCCTTGGCAACGTTTTCCCCATCACCGGCAAGCGCACAGGTGGGGACGTGGAAGGCATACATGGCCTACTCTGAGCCGCAGCAAATAATAAATGTCGACAACATGCTGTTCGTAAGAGCATCGAACAGCTTGTACACCTATAACCTGAACGACCAGTCGATAACCACCTACGACAAGGTGAACGGCATGAGCGACACATATATCTCGATCATGGCCTGGAACCCTAACGTGAAGAAACTGATTGTGGTCTACGACAACGCCAACATAGACATTATGGACAAGAGCGGAAACGTGACCAACATAAGCTCGCTCTACACCAAGTCGATGACCAGCGACAAGAGCGTGAACAGCATCTACATCCACGACAACTACGCCTACCTCACCACAGGCTTCGGAATAGTGAAGGTCAACATGCTGCAAGCAGAGGTCAGCGAGTCATACATCCTCAACTACAAAGTCACTGCCGTGGGAATAGCCAACGGCATCATCTACGCCCGTACAGACAACAACGGACAGATAATGTGCGCCCAACTGACAAAAAACCTCATCGACCCAAACAACTGGTCTGTCACTGAGAGCTACCCCGATGGACTCTTCAACCAGGACAACAACGACTGGGAAAAATACATAGAGACAGTAAACTCACTCAAGCCCGGCGGACCACGGTACAACACCTTCGGATATGTGAGATACCGCAACGGACGACTGTATACATGCAGCGAAGACGTAAGCTCGTCAATACCGGCTGTGGTGCAGATCTTCGACAACAACGAGTGGATAATACCCACCGACAACAGCGAGATACAGGAGAAAACCGGACAGACTGACATGAAAATCACATACAGCATCGACGTCAACCCCAAGAACCCCGACAACCTGTTCATAGGCTCGCGTATAGGCGTGGTGGAATACCTCAACGGAGAGCTGGTGAACTTCTACAACCAGGACAACAGCCCCATAACCTCAACACTGAACAAGAACAAGTACAACGCCAACACGCAGAGGAAATACCAGATGATTACGGGCATACAGGCCGACAACGACAACAACATCTGGGTGCTGAACAGCCAGGCTCCCGGATATGCACTGCTGCAGATGAACCTCGACACGAGGGAATGGACCGCCCACGAGTGGCCGGAGCTGATGATATTCACCGATGACGGAGTGGAAAACAAGTCGCTGCCTTGGATGAAGAAACCCATGATAGACAGCCGCGGATACATCTGGTTCGTACACAGCAACTGGCGATACCCGTCGCTACACAGGTTCTATCTCGACAGCAGCAACACTCTTCACACCAAGTCCATCTTCGACTTCCAGAACCAGCACGGAAAAACCATCTCAATAGGTGGTGGCGTGAGGTATGTGGCTGAAGACCGCAACCGCGACATCTGGGTGGGTACATCGCAGGGACCACTGCTGCTCACCAAGGAGGAGATGGAAAACGACAAGCCCATATTCACACAGGTGACAATACCACGCAACGACGGCACCAACTACGCCGACTACCTGCTCGACAATACCGACATCACCTGCATAGCCATCGACCAGGCCAACCGCAAATGGTTCGGAACCAGCTCGAATGGCGTCTACGTCATCAGCGCCGACAATATGGTGCAGGAACACCACTTCATGAAAGACAACAGCCCGCTGCTGTCTAACCTCATACGCGAGATTGCCTTCAACGACAAGACCGGCGAAGTGTTCATAGGCACCGAGAGCGGACTCTGCTCATACATGACCGACGCCACGGAGACATCGGAGACCATGACCAGCGACAACGTCTACGCCTATCCCAACCCCGTGGAGCCGGGCTACACAGGCTCCATCTCCATAGTGGGACTGGCCTTCGACTCCGACGTTAAGATAATCTCTACCAACGGCAAGCTCATAGCCCAGGGACGCTCGAAGGGCGGAATGTTTGTCTGGGACGGCTGCGACACTAAAGGCCAGCGCGTGGCCAGCGGCATCTACATGGTGGCGGCAGCTACCAGCGACGGTAGCGAAGGCACCGTCTGCAAGATAGCTGTCATCAAATAGCCTATCCGACTAAAGACAGCAGTAACCATGCAGCCATAGATGAAAAGATGCCTTGCCATACCACTGTTCATACTGTGCAATGTCTTTGCCTTTGCCGACAATTACAGCACCGACAACTACAGGCCCACAATAGACACGGTGACCATCGGCAAGACCAGCCTGCCTATAGTGTTCATCGACACTCAGTACGGTACTGACAGCAAGCATGCAATACACAAAGACTACCGCATTGCCGTGAGGATGAAGATCATCGACAATGCCGACGGAGTGAACTATGGCGACACCACGGTACACCCAAACCAACATGCCGACTACGAAGGATGGGTGGCCATACGCTACCGCGGCAACTCGTCGTTCAACATATCGCTAAAGAAGCCCTTCAGCTTCAAGACCATGCTCACCGCCGACGTGGAGGGTGAGAAGCTGAAGGTGAGCCTGATGGGCATGCCCAAGGACCACGACTGGATTCTCCTTGCACCCTTCACCGACCGCAGCATGATACGCGACGCACTGATGTTCCAGCTCTCCAGACCTTTTTTCGACTATACTCCGCGTGTACGCCACTGCGAGCTGGTTCTCGACGGAGTATATTATGGTATATACGTCTTGACCGAGAAGATACGCAAGGGCAAGAACCGCCTGAATCTCGACGATCCCGGCAACGAGGGTGACGAGCTAACGGGAGGATACCATCTCCAGATAGACAGAAACGACGAGCCTCACTACTATACTTCCACTTTTCCGGCAGTAGACAGCCTCGGAAGGAAATACTCAATGTACAACCGCATCTACTTCCAGTACAAGCACCCGGAGTACGACGAGATGACACCTGAGCAGCTCGACTATATCAACAACCAGATAAACAGCATGGAGACAGCCTTGGCCTCCGACGATTTTGCCGACCAGGAAAACGGCTACAGGAAGTACATGGACACAATGTCGTTCATCGACCAGCAACTGTCGCAGGAGGTGTCGTGCAACGTGGATGCCTACCGGCTGAGCACCGCCATCTACAAGCACCGCGACTCGCAGGACGGACGATTCAAGACAGCCCTGTGGGACTTTAACCTTGCCTTTGGCAACTGCAACTTCGCCGGAGAGACGCGCACCGACTTCTGGCGCTATCAAAACAGCTTCTTCACGGCAACAAACTGCATCAACAAGGTGCCTTTCTGGTGGATGAGACTGATGGAGGACTCTGCCTACGTGGACCAGCTGAAGATGCGCTGGGTGGAGTACAGGAAAACGGCTTACAGCCTGAAACACTTGGACGCTACCATAGACTCGCTTGCCAACAACCTCGTAAGCTCTGGAGCCATAGAGCGCAACTACACCGTATGGAAAGTCTGGAACAAGGAACTGTGGGCAGTGCCAAACCCCATGACCGTGAACACCTACGACAAGGAAATAGCCTGGCTGAAAGACTGGCTCCACGAGCGCATAGCATGGATGGACGAACAGTTGGAGTTTGACAAGTACAGAATTATCAGCTTAGAGAGAAACATCGACGCATACTATAACCTTAAGGGCATGCGCCTCAAGTCGCTTCCAAGGCAAGGAATCGTTATCATGCGCTTCAAGGACGGCTCTAAGAGGAAAGTAATAATGCGGCAGAGATAAGCTATTTCAGCCTTTTCCTTACACTGCCGTCGGCACTTCTATACAGATAAATACCGGGCGAACGCTTGTTGCCACCACCTAACACATAACCGTGCAGGGAATAGACTCTCGGAACGTATTTCTGTTGCGACACGTCGCTTATGCCACATCTGTAGTAATCAAACTCCATCATCAGGTTGTCGATGGCGCTGACCCTTGCCGTGAGCAACCTCATAATCTCGGAAATCTGCGTACTTAGCAACTTCTGGCGCTGATACTTCAACCCTAAAGTCATTTGCATCTTAATGCTTTCGTCGAACGACGTTGAGTAGCGCTTGCCTATCTCATTGAAAGATGCCTGCAGCGAGTCGAGAAGTGTAGGACGTATCTTCAGCCATTGGTCTACATAGGCCTCAACAAAGGCTTCTTGCTCAAATAGTCTGCTATAGTAGAATTCCTCCATGGTGTGCTGGCTGCTCCACTTTAGGTTGCTTATCCTGAAGGATGAGTCGAAATCCCACAACGGCCCCATGCAGAGCTTCGACGACAGGGAGTCGCCCGGCAGGAGGTTGTTTTTATACAGATACTTGTTGCATCCCGCATCGTCGTCGGTGCCTAATATATCGTGGGCAAGCACCCATTTGGCAAACGAAGCCAAGTCGATATACTGAATAGGGTCGCCACCATCGTATAGTGCTTTCTCAAAATCGTTAATATAGCTTTGTATAGCACTCTGTGTTGAGTCTGTGATGTAGTCTTTATCTGGATACCTGTAAGTATAGCTGTAGGTATATGGCTGATGCTCTGACTTGAAGTAGAAACCGTCTTCATTCCACCAGAAGGGGTCGTACTCAATCAGAAATCCCGTTTCACTTACGTCCACCCTACCCTTTCCCTGGCTCACAGGCTCCAAAAGATAGTAAAGACCCTGATAACTACCGTTGATAACCACATTGACAAACTGCCACTGCTGGGTCCACTCTTTCTCAACGGCATGACTTACAATATTACCAACAGCATTGAGCAAGTTCGATTGCGAATTGGCAAGTTTCGGGTTCCATACATACGTCATCAGCAACACCCACTCCTTGTGAAGCAAGTTATTATCGCTACGCATAAGCAGGTCGGCCTCTTTCGACAACTCTATCCTATAAGGCAGCTGCTCTGAGAAAGCTCCCGTGGAGTTGCCACGAATCTTGATGCGCATGCCCGACTCGTTCTTTACATATTGGCCAGAATCGTAGAGCGTATCGCTGCCAAGGGTCATCACCATCCGGCCCTGCACGTACTTATTGTTGGTGATGCTTGTACCAAGACAGCCTTCCGGTGCCTCTACCACCGTGCGTGAGGGCATTACGCTGTCTTTGGTCACTATGCTCAGCAGCGGCAAGTCGGGCCATGCTGTCTCGCCAACGTCTGCCACAGCCTGCATCACTGCCATCATCATTAGGGCTATGCTTATCAGTCTTCGTCTGTTGCGGCCCATCGGCTTCACTCTTCATAGTAATAGTAGTTCGACACTAAATAGTTGGGACGCCGTTTGGACTCGTTGAACACACGGCCTAAATACTCGCCAATGATGCCCAGGCAGATGAGCTGCACACTGCCCAGGATAAGCATCACGCAGATGAGCGTGGGATAGCCGGCAACAGGGTCGCCCCAGATGAGCACCTTGACAAAGGTGTAGATAAGGTAGACAATGGAGACAAAGCCCGTAAGCATTCCCAAGATGGTGGCTATGCGTAGCGGTGCCGTGGTGAAGCTGGTGATGCCCTCGATGGCCAGCGCCGAGAGCTGCAGCAGGTTCCAGTGGCTCTTGCCGAACTTGCGCTCTGCCTGGTCGAAGAGTATCTCTTTCTTTTTAAAACCTATCCAGCTGAAGAGTCCCTTGGTGTAGCGCTCGCTCTCGCGCATCTGCCTCAGGGCGTCTATACACTTGCGGTCGAGCAGCCGGAAGTCGCCCACATTCTTCAGTACATCGAAGCGCGTTGAATGGTCGAGGATGCTGTAGTAGAGCAGCGACAGACTTCTGCGCATCCAGCTCTCCTTGCCACGTGTGCGGCGGCGGGCATACACATCGTCGAAGCCTTCCTCCCAGTAGTGCAGCATCTCGCCAATGAGCTGCGCAGGATGCTGCAGGTCGGTGTCGATTACTATGGCACAGTCACCGCGCACATGGTCGAAGCCGGCAAGCATGGCGCTCTCCTTGCCGAAGTTGCGCGACAGGGTGAGGTAGGCCACACGGTGGTCGTCGTGCGCCAGACGCTCGATAATTGCCGGTGTCTGGTCGCTGCTGCCGTCGTCAACAAACAGCAGTTCCCAGTCGTAGTAGACAAGGGGATCTATAACCTCGCAGATGCTCTTGTAGAAAGCGGGCAGCGACTCTTCCTCATTGTATGCCGGAGCTATAATGCTTACCTTCATCTTCATAAACAATAAAAGTCACTGCAAAAATACACATTATTTTTCTGTTAGAAAAGAAAAGCACCAACTTTTTGCAGATAAGTGGCACTTATTGTCTGTTAAGTGCTACTTATTAATAGTTAAGTGCCACCTGTTGTGAGTCAAGTGTATATTCTATACGCTTAATACGCCTAAAAATGTTTGTCGTTGGGCGTGTAAACACAAGATATGGCTTTCCACAAACGTGTACAACCTTATATCTGAAATCGTCCAACTCATAACTGTCACCATGATAGGCCACCAAACGCTGATGAGGCATCAGACTGTCTGGGTCTTCATGGTTAAGCTGGAAAACAAGGCTTGTCACCTTACCATCACGCGGCAGACGATAAATATAGAGGCTGCCGTCGGCAGAAAGCTGACAAGTGCTGAAAGCCAAGCTGTCGGACTCAATGCGCTCCACCACGTCGGCAGGAAGGAAGACAAGGCTGCGCTTGCCGTAGAGACTTGCGGCAGCACGCATGTTAGTGTCTGAAGAGTTGAAGCCCATATAACAACAGAAAAAGCCGAACTCTGCAGTGGGGTTGACATAGCGCTCAACAAGCAGGTCGCGCATAAAGCAGCTCCCCTTCTCCATAATGGGCACACCAACTGTCTCCTTGCCTGGTGCAGCCATCTGCTCTGCCATCTTTTCATAGTTCTGTCTGTTCTCATCGCGCAACAGATAGGCTGGTATGAAGAAAACCAAAGACAGGGCTATGCTCACTGCCGTAAGACGACGCTCCCATGCCTCGGAAAGGCTGCCTGCAACTCCATACTTCTCTCCGAAAAGCAACGGTAGCAACAGCAGGAGCGACAGGAAGTCGGTATAGAACGCTACACGGTCGAGGTTAACGCCACAGACACAGACTATGGCTGCAGACACAGACAAGGCCACAAAAAAGTAGTTATAGTGCCTAAGAAAGTCACGGACAAGCCATGAATGCTTTCGCCAACTGACAATCATCACCAACAGCAGAATCCAAAGCACCCTGACGTTGAACACCATATTCATAGCACCACTCAGCAGCCGGCTCTGCAGGCTTGCAGCATCGCCAGTGCGCACCCACAATCCCGGCGAGAGAAGTATTATGAGCGTGCCAACCATGTAGAAAACCATATAAGGCGTTGTGGCGAGACTTCTGCACTTGCGCAAGTGACACACCAAGTAAATGGCGAAAGAGGCCGACAGAGGCACGGAAATGGCCTCATGGCCGTTGCCGGCGATGATTGCCAACGGAGCCAACATCCAGTCGCTCACGTTAACCTCTTTTTCTGCCTTGCATTGCAGCAACAACAGCAGCGCAAGCGTGGCTACTGATACCCACAGATAATTAAACGAACCCAGACTCCAAAGCATGGTAGTGCCTATTCCCCTGAACACCACAAACAGCATGAAGCATGAAAAGGCGGACACCACAAGCCTCTTCCCTACCCTACCCGTCAACAACGAGCAGAGGTGCAACAGCAGGACGAACAAAACGGCATTCAAGATGTGAAGAAGCAGGGGCGGAGTGAACGACAGAAAAGCTTGAGCAAGCGAATGTACCACAAACCGTCCGTTCACCGACTGATAATGCAACACCTGCGAGCGCAAAAGAGCGCCAAGACTGTCGATAGGCAGGAAAGGAGTATCGGCATCTGTGTTCCAAACAAACCTGTAAAGCATGTCGTCGCTGAGAGTGGGAACATCGGAAAGCTGGAGCACAAACATAGCCACTCCGACAAGAAGCAGGAATAGCAAATAGGAATCGCTGTTTCCACTCTTACGCTTCAGGGCATAGCGCACAAGCAGGTAGTTGATAGGCACCACAAGCACAAACACCGGCAAGGGCGCTATCTCTGCCGACAAACCAATAAAAATCATCAGGTTCAACAGCGAGAGACCTATAAGGTAGTTAAGCAGATGACTAAGGGCGAATGCGGCCAACCGCTGCCAAGACATGGCAACACGGAAGGTGAACACCGACGAAAGAAAATAGTTGCAGACAAAACTAAAGGCATAGCCTATGGTATAGGACATGTTGGGATTAAGCACGGAAAGCAGCAGATAATAGACAAGGTAGTGCAGGGCGGTGGCAACTATGCCCACTACTGCAAAACGCAACATCTCGGCAGGCCTCCTACCATAAATTCCTTTCATAACCTACAAAACCTACCACACCTACTAAACCTACTAAACCTACAGAACCTACAAAAAAACCTACCACACCTACCCAAAAACCTAAATCAGCTAAGCTCAAGCATGCGCTCTATGGGTTTAACAGCATCGACAGCCACTTCAGCATCTATTTCCACCTGAGGCCACTCATAGCGCAGAGAGTTGTAGACCTTCAGAAGGGTGTTCATCTTCATATACTGGCACTCGTTGCAGTGGCACCCTACCCCACCCTCACTTATCTCGGGCGGTACGGGAATAAACTCCTTGTCAGGACAAGTGCGCTGCATCTCGTGAAGTATTCCAGCCTCAGTAGCCACAATAAACTGTGTTGCACTGTTCTCCCTTGCAAACCTAAGCATATCAGCCGTTGACCCCTTAACATCGGCCAAGGCCAGCACAGGTCCCTTGCACTCTAAATGAGCCATGACCACAGCCTCAGGATACTGCTTCTTAAGCTTTATAATCTCTTCCACGGAGAAACGCTCATGTACGTGGCAACCGCCGTTCCACAACAGCATCTCACGGCCTGTTACCTCATTTATATAGTTGCCCAGGTTGTAGTCGGGGCCGAATATCAGTTTCTCGTCTGCTGGCAACTGGTCGATTACTTTCTTGGCATTGCCGCTGGTCACCACCACATCGGTCAAGGCCTTCACAGCGGCTGTGGTGTTGACATAGCTCACCACCTTATAGCCGGGATGCTCGTCCTTGAACTTCTTCAAGTCATCGGCATTGCACGAGTCGGCAAGCGAACAGCCGGCATTCAGGTCGGGACAAATCACCGTCTTGCCGGGAGAGAGAAGCTTGCACGTCTCTGCCATGAAATGCACGCCGCACATCACCATGATGCTGGCGTCTGTTTCGGCAGCCTTGCGGGCAAGGGCCAAGGAGTCGCCAACAAAATCGGCCACGTCCTGTATGTCACCAATAGTGTAATAGTGGGCAAGGATTATTGCATTCTTCTCTTCACACATGCGGCGTATCTCTTTCTTCAGGTCAATGCCCTCTGGTGCCGCCTCATCTATATAGCCCTTCTGGGTCCATTCGTCGTTTATCAACATTGCATTATTTATTTATTATTCTTTTGTTTTTTAAAAAGAAGATGAAATGATGTAGTATGATGTGCTGTTGATATGTTGAAAACTTTTTGCCGTTTTTCTTGGCTGGTAAGTTATCAACCCGTAAAATATGGTTTCCAACACCTGTTGTTGATATTAACTCATTGAAGTGTAAGTTTATTACGGCAGTTATCCACACTTTCATATTTCGGTGCAAATTTAATAAGTTTATATCTTTTTCCATCAAAAAAGTGTGGAAATTATTCTTAAAACTTCGCTTTTTATCTCTCGTTATTCACATTTTTCGGGGTTGTGAAGTGTATGGTGTGGAAAATACACTCGTTTTCCACATACTTTTCCACACACTTATCCACATTATTCCTTACTTGCAAAGTGATATGTAGTCCTTGATGGCTGCTATGAGCACATTGTTTTCTTCGCGAGTGAGCGAGGCCACACGGAAACAGTGGTCGTCAAGGCCGTAGAAGTTTGACGCATCCCTGATTAATATGCCGTAGTGTTCAATGAGCCATTGCTTGAGTTTGTTTGTTGTTGAGCACTCTATGTTTCCAAGCATGAAGTTTGTCTGCGACTCCATCATCATCACTCCGTCGAGCTTGTTGAGTTCTGATTCCAAACGGCGTGACTCGTCAAGCAGGGACTTAAGGTCGGGTATGGCCTTGAAATCATTTTTTATGAGGAATTCTCCAGCTTCTATTGCCAATGCATTTACCGTCCAGGGCTGCCTGATCTGTCTGAGGCGGTCAATGATGATGGGTGAGCCTGTCACATAGCCAAGGCGCAGGCCGGGAATGCAATATTTCTTTGAGAGAGAGGTGAGAATGAGCAGGTTGTGGCAGTCGGTCATCTCTGATGGACGTATCATCTGCTTCATGGTGTAGTCCTCGTACGACTGGTCGAGCACAAAGACATATTCCTGATGATGGCGGATGACGTTGTTCATCAGTTCTTTCATCATCACGTTGCCGGTGGGATTGTTGGGGTTGCATAGCCAGTAGACGCGGTTTTCTGGCAGCAACTCCATATCGTCGTTGTTGTAGTAAGAGATGGTGTGGTTATAGATAAGGCATGCATCGGAATACTCACTGAATGTGGGCTGCGGAATAATGGAGTAGTAGTTCTTGTAGAGCTGCGCTATCAGGTAGATGGCTTCGGTAACACCGGCAGTAACAAGTACGCGGTTGCTGTCCACCTCTAATTTGTCTGCTATCACCTTTTCCAAGTGTGCTGCCTCTGGCTGTGGGTACGATGAAATAATGTCAAGCTTACTGCTCAGGTATATCTTTAGGGCCGAGAGGTCTGCCCTGTTGTAGATGTTTGTGCTGAAATTCATCTTCACTTTTCCATCATACCTGAACGCATCGTCACCGTGTCCGTAAATCATATTTGCTTATTAATTCTAATTGTTAATGTGTTGCTTTCGAATAGTATTCCAGGCCGTTCAACGAAGGCTTTCATGCTGCCGTCGGCGGCAAGCTGCTCAGGGGTTCCAATTTTCAATGGCTTGTCTCGACTCATCAGCCAGATAATGTCGGCTGTCTGCAAGGCTAACTCCAAGTCGTGGGTGGATAAGAGTACTGTCTTTCCTGTCTCACGACAGATGTTACTCAGAAGCAGCATGGTCTCCACCTTGCTCGGATAGTCGAGAAATGCCGTTGGCTCGTCCAAGAAGATTATCGGCGTCTGTTGAGCCAATGCTTTCGCTATCATCACCTTCTGGCGCTCACCGTCGCTAAGCCTGTTTATTTTCCTTTTCCTCAAGTCTTCTATGCCTACCATCGCTATCGCCTTGTCCACTATCTGCCGGTCTTCCTCGTCCAGCGTTCCCCAGAAGCCGGTGTATGGCGAGCGTCCCATCTCTATCATCTCCCTTACCGTCATGTTCTCTATCTCCGGTTTCTCGGTAAGCACCACGCTGATGGTCTGCGCCAGTTCCTTGTCGCTCATCGAAGACAACGACCGCCACTCCTCGGCATTTTCCGTAGTCTTCCCATGGTTTGTCTGGACAGAAAGGTTTATTTCTCCTTCCAATTCCGGTTGAAACCCCGACAGGGTGCGCAACAAGGTTGACTTCCCTACTCCGTTGCTTCCTAACAGACATGTAAGCTGGCCGCTGTAGATGCACGCATTGATGTCTTTGGCCACCGGCTTAGTATATTTCTTCGTTTTATATCCGATGGTCAGCCTCTTTATCTTTATTGTTTCTCTAAAGATTTGCTCCATTCTGTTGTAGTCGGTTGCAAAAATACATATTTTATGTGAATACACAAAACTTTATCCGCTTTTTTTATTATATAAACTGAGGCCTCATCCGTAGAGTGCCACTTTACGGAGCTAAAGTGGCACTTAATCTCAAAAAAGTGGCACTTTACAATCGTAAAGTGCCACTCTGTTAACGACAACTATGACAACTATGACAACTTATCTGTGTCAGCGGGGCGGGCGAGGGCGCCCGCGTTCCTATGTGCCATCTCGTACACGCGCGTGAATATGCTGGAACGCGGGCGCCCTCGCC
>JAFSKJ010000020.1 GCA_017449025.1 Prevotella sp.
AAAATTAAACAGAAACGCAGCCATATGCTTACAACTTGTAACGCCATCAAGATGTCTGTAAGGATTACCGCCTGTAATTTGGTCCCCAAATAGGGTAAACACGACGTTAACATTCTTTAGTCCTTTTATCACCACACAGAATAAAAAAGTAACATTATATTATTTTTTATGATTACCTTTGCTACGTAAAAAGAGGTCGTGCCCGACACGGGCCAAAGGACATATTACAATTTTCTATGAAATAGGGTGTCAGGGTGACAGAACGTCCTGCCACAAAGCGTTTGCACCCTGTTTGAGGGTGACAGAGGGTGACAGGAGGGTGACAGGTCTGACAATGGACTTTACACACTAAGTGCCATTGGATTTCCGTAAAGTGGTACCTTAGCGCCGTAAAGTGGAACTTTAGCTCAGATATAAGTCATGGCTCGATGACCTTCTACTTTAATCAGAACATCAAGTACAACGGGGGTGTCGCCATCAACGGAAAAAACTATGAGCGCATCACTAACGTCACCACCTCTGGTCCGGCACTTACTATCACCTACGAAGGTTTCGATATCAATACGGACTATACGATTACGTTTCCCGCTGGGTGCGTCACCAGCATGAACGGCGACAAACTGTTAGAGGAAGCCGCCACGTTCAACTTCTCCACTTGCGACTTTGGTTCTCTCGACGATATCAAGGACACCCATAAGGGCCGTACGGCTCCTCTGCCCATCAACCTTTCGATGTCATTGGACTGTTGGAACGTGAAAACGATACCACTCAGGAGAATAGCAATGAGCATCCCCACTGGGTGCAGGTGTCGGGCGAGAAGACTGCCGACAAAGCGGTATTCACCAAGACCTCCGACAAGATCATGACCTTCTACCAGACCTCCTCGCCTGCCATGCGCCTGAAGGCCGACTACAGCGGCACAGGCTACGTTGAGTTCAAGATCCAGGAGACTCGCAATGCCGACGTCACGCCCGGATGGCGCACCATCCGCGTGCTGCGTACCGAGGACTTCCCCTTCGACGAGGTGATTCCCCTCAACAGCGAGTCACGTTTCATCAAGCTCACCGCTCCGGCACTCTCCGGCAACGTCACCGTCAGCGAGTTCCGCGTGGCCGATGCCGACGGTATGGGACTGGACGATGATATCAACGCTGTTGCAGGTGTCTCGTCAGAGAACGTCCATCACACCGAATACTTTACACTCTCCGGCAAGCGCATCGCCAAGCCCTCACAGGGCATCTGCCTGGAGCGCATAATAATGAGCGATGGAACAGTTGTCAACAAGAAAGTCATTTTAAAGTCATTTTAATTATAATATAACCATGATGTTTTTCAATTTTTCTTCGTACCTTTGCAAAAAGAAACTAACGAACTAAGACAATGATGAAACAAGACATGTTGACAAAGGCTTCACTGAAAAACCTTCTCATAACCCTGATGCTCCTTGCAAACTTATCAGCAAAAGCAGTCGAGAATTATCCTTACCGCAGCGACTACCTGTGGGTTACCGTGCCCAACCATGCCGACTGGCTCTACAAGACGGGCGAGCAGGCTACGGTAGAAGTACAGTTCTATAAGTATGGCATTCCTCGCAACGGCATCGTGGAATATGGCATCGCCGGCGACTTGATGGCCGATGACACCACAGGCAAGGCAGAGCTGAAGAACGGCCGATGCACAATCAAGATGGGTACGGCTCGAAAGCCCTGTTTCCGTGACCTGCGACTGCGGCTGAAGCTCGACGGCACTACTTACGAGCACCATGTGAAGGTGGGCTTCTCACCTGAGCAGATACGTCCCTATACGCAGCAGCCGAAAGACTTCCGCCTGTTTTGGGATGAGGCGCTGAAGGAGGCTGCTAAGTATCCGCTGAAATATATCAAGGAGCCTTGCCCAGAATACACTACAGACAAGACCGACTGCTATCTCATCAAACTGGAGTTGAACCGCCAGCACCAGTCACTCTACGGCTATCTGATGATACCCAAGCAGGCAAAGCCCGGCTCGTGCCCCGTTGTGCTGACACCGCCGGGAGCTGGCGTGAAGCGCATCAAAGACCCCGGTTCGCGTGAATATTATCAGGAAAAGGGCGTGATACGTTTTATCACAGAGATTCACGGCATGGACCCACGCATGCCAGAATCCGTCTTTGAGGACATCCGTGCCGCCTTCGACGGACGAGTGAAGGGCTATCTCTATCAGGGCATTGACAATCGCGACCACTACTACATGAAGCACGTCTATACGGGGCTGGTGCGTTGCATCGACCTGCTCACGTCGCTGCCCGAATGGGACGGGCGCAACGTCATCACCCAGGGAGGCAGTCAGGGCGGAGCCCTTGCACTCATCGCTGCTGCCCTTGACGAGCGCGTCAACCTCTGTGTAGCCAATCATCCGGCACTGAGCGATATGGCTGCCGCCGCCGAGGAAGGACGCACCCACGGCTATCCGCATTTCTCCAAGGCTGAGGGCTTCCTCACCGAGGCTCACCTGCAGACGCTGCCTTATTATGACGTGGTGTGCTTCGCTCCCTATATCAAGGCCAAGACCTACATGACATGGGGCTTCAACGACAACACTTGTCCGCCTACCACCAGCTATGCTGTCTGGAACTTGCTCAGTTGCGAAAAGGAGAGCCTCGTCACGCCTGTCAATGAACACTGGACAAGCGAAGCTACCAACCGTCAGCAACTTGACTGGATATTGGCGAACCTGAAGAAGTGAAACAATCCGCCCGAGACTATCACAATCTCGGACGGATAATAACGCACAAGCTCAGTTTCTGCATAACACATCAATTTTTCGGCTACAAAAGTACCTCTTTTTTTGCTCTTTTTGGGGAAAAAGTGAAATAATAATGCAATAATTGATTCTCAAAAGCATACATTATTAAGAAAAACGCCATAGCAAAGGTTTATTAAGGTTTAACCTATCAGAAAGGCATTAGAAAATGAATATTAATTTGGTAGAATCCCTTTTTTGTTATACCTTTGCACCCGACAAGAGCCATTTAGACAGGCTGGTGGCTCATTGTCAGCTGTTCATTGAATGCAATTTAGAGCAGAATGTAGAATTGAGAACGGTCTCCAAATCGACCCAGTTTTTCCCCATATTTCCACGTCTGGCCTTTATTATAGGGTGGAATTGCGTTAATCTTCCAAAATCCCTCGT
Organism: Prevotella sp.; assembly: GCA_017449025.1. GTDB lineage: Bacteria > Bacteroidota > Bacteroidia > Bacteroidales > Bacteroidaceae > Prevotella. The sequence continues at coordinate 3,172 of JAFSKJ010000020.1, forward strand.
TTGTTACAACCTTTGTTATTAACTTTGCAGCGTTTAATCACGGAATGCGGGTGAAAATGAAGATACTCATATTGGCTATTATCTGCCTGCTCACTGCCTGCCGGATGTCGGAAACAGCTCCTTACAGCACTGTGGCCGCTACAGACAGTGACAGTGCTGCTATTTACCAGGACCAGGCCTACGAGGAAATGTTCAACGGTTCGCTGGCCAAAGCCGAAGCCAAGGCTTACCGTGCATTCCTGCTTAGCCGCGATACGACGATGGAGTGTGACGCACTTTCGCTGCTCTGCTACATATATTACCGCGAGGGCAAGCAAGAGCAACTGGCGCTGCTGATGAAAACCATATCTCCAGAGATGTATGTGAGCGTGATGGACGTGCAGTCACAGGTGGAACGGAGCAAGGCTCGACACAAGCAGCAGGCCTTGGTTGTGGCCATCGTTGTGCTGGTGCTGCTAATAGCTGCCCTTGCCTTCTGGTATGCCCGACGAACAAGGGCCTTGGCTCGCCTGTACCAGCAGCGGATAGCCACGGTCAAGCAGAAGTTGGAAATCAGCGAAACCAAGGTAGGCATCGACGTGCTTCATGCCATCATCAACGACCATAACATCAGTCAGATGGGCAAGAAAGAGGAGCAGGCTGTGCTGAAGACGCTGCCTGTGGTGGACGAATCCCTTGCCGAGACCCTCGGTAAGGCCACATCGCCCCTGACGCCCAAGGAGACGTTTTTCTGCATCATGGAGTATTACGGCAAGAACGACCGTCAGAAAGCTCGCTCTTTCTGCTGTTCAGAACAGGCCATCCGCAGCACTAAAAGCCGACTGGGCAAGAAGATAGACATCAGCGTGCTCCGCTCGGAATGATGTAGTCGAAGCAGTCGAAGTCCTTGAATCCCATAGCTTCTAACTGCTGCTGGCTCTTGTCCCTGTCCTCTGGTGTGTTGTAGCCGGGAATAAGAGGCAGTCGGATAGTCACCTTTTCAAGGTCAACATGCCCGGCCAGCCACCGAAGGTTGTCCAGTACATGACGATTGTCTATAGAAGTGTAGTGGCGATAGATGTCTGGATTCATGTCCTTAACATCTATGAAATAATGGTGGACGAAGGGAGCCACAGCCTCAACAGCCCGCCGCTCAACGTTCAGTGATGTCTCTAAGTAAATGTGCCATTCGCTGGGGCACTGCTTGCAAAAAACGGCGATTTCATCGAACTTTAATAGCGGTTCGCCACCGCCGAAGGTGATGCCGCCGTTGGTTGCCTTGAAGTACAAATCGTCCACCGTCACAACATCCAGAATCTCCTGCACCGTCATCTGTCGCCATACGCCGTCCGCCCGCAGGCACTGTGAGTTCAGACAGTACTTGCAGCGCAACGGACAGCCGTGGAAGGCAACCAACGTGGTCACTCCCTGCCCGTCGGTAACAAGGCGGTGGCGGCAGATGCCAATGAGCGGGGTTTTCATTTCAGTCGGAAAGTAACAGGAATGGTGTACTTAACCCTGACTGCCACGCCATTTTGCTTGCCAGGAATCCATTTAGGCATAGAGCTGACCACTCGCACTGCCTCCTTGTCCAACAGTGGGTCAAGACTCCTGACAACCTTCACGTCGCTGATGCTGCCGTCCCTCTCGACAACAAAGGTGAGGATGACTCGTCCCTGAATGCAAGTTTCTTCTAAATCCTTAGGATAGCGTGTTTTCTCCGACAGGTATTCCATCAGTTTCTTCGATCCGCCGGGGAACGACGGCATCTGCTCAACAACATCGAAAGCCCTGTCTGATGACTCAAGATCAATATCAAGATAAGGATTGGGAATGGGGATGGATTCATCGTCGACACCTCCCGTTCTCCCAATCACTTCATCGTAGACAGCAATATCCTGCTCTTCCTGCCGTGGAGCTGGAGCCTGGAATGGAGCCGTCCGTTTCTTGACAGTAGCCGGCTCTTTCTCAACAATAACGGTGTCTACAGGCGACTTGTACACCACATCGCCGTCAAGCCGCTCCAGCGTGTCTACCCTAACCTTTCCTACTGTGAGTTTGCTTTCTTCCTCGCTGACGCTATCCACCTTCTTAGCCTTGTCGCTACAGCCAGTCAAGGCCGACAAGCCTGCCGATATGCCAACGATGGCCACAGCCATGCCTAACTGGCGACGTACGTCCAACTGCTGTTCGATATACCTGACCTCAGCCTCGCAGGCTGGACAAGAACCCCGGCACTCACCCTGATAGTTACACTCACGCGGTTCATACTTAATCTCGTTGGCATCGGCCACCTGCTTGCGAATGGTCTTCAGCACGCTGCAAATAGATTTTCCTCTTGTCATGGTCTTCGTGTTTTTAAGTTCGGCTGCAAAGATACGAAATTAATTGGCAACAGTCAAGAGGTATAGTGGCTTTGACACAGCTTCCAAAAACAACTTACTGATAACCAAGCGGTTGTAATGACGGTCATTTGGTATTGACACAGGTCAACTTGAAGGAGTGTACGAGCCAAGGCTGTCCTTTGAGGTTCCAGCCCATATCCTGCATATTGGTGAACTGCGGTGCGCCTGCTGGGTTGAGGCTGTTTGAGTTACACTGTGTGAGGACTACGACTTTGTCGGCCTGGTTCTCGGAGTAGGCGTCTGCGGCAGCGCCGCTCTCGTTGATACCCCAGGCGGTGAATCGTAGTGTGAGGTCTTGAGGAAGATTGAGTGTGAGCAGATAGCCTTGGCATGCCTCTCCCTTGTCAGCCGTAGTCCAGTATAGTGAGTCGGTGACGTGGAAGTTGCTGCCGGCCTGTGCTCGCTGGCTACCGTCATAGAGCTGTTGCGGCTTAATTTACTGTTTCTCAAAATGTTGAATAATCTTAAAGGTATTCCCATCAATCAAAAGGAGAAATCTGCTTGTTGCATAAAACTGGGTAAATTAAAGTTAAGGAAATTAACAAAAAAGGTAATTAATATGTGTTTTCTTGAAAAATAGGTTGACACGCTGACACAACGCCGATGTACAGGGCGTTTGCAGCCTTTTTCAAGGGTGACACGGGTGACACAAGGCTGACACATTTGCTGCGCGGCGAGAGGGATTTTTCTGTCCGGCAGAGCATGCGAAAAAGTGAATTCTCGAGAGAATTGAAAGGAAAAGTGGCACTTGAACATGAGTAAGGGGGGACTTTAGCTTTGAATTCTCGAGAGAATTCAAAGCTCAGAAGCTGCAGTGCATTAAAAAACGACAACCTAAACAATTAAATCTGTAAGTCCAGCCATACAGCCATGCCTATGGCATCGTCTTCCGTTAGATGTGTATAATTATATCATATTGAGTCCACTTTAAAAAGTCAACAAATGGAAGCAACAACTAAAAAACTACGCGCAGCCGCTCCCCTCCCTTGTAGGGGAGGGGTTGGGGGTGGGGTCAGTATCTTCTTCGCTG
>JAFSKJ010000119.1 GCA_017449025.1 Prevotella sp.
AAAGCAGATAAGGCTTCATGGCCTCGCCCTGTCCGTCGGTCTCGGAGAAGGTCAGTGTCGCACCGCTGCGGTCGATGAGGGCATAGAGGCGTGCTCCTCCAGCTACACTCATCTGGTAAGGCAGACAGAGTGTGTAGGGCTCGTCAGACTTAGCAATTTTGCGAGAGTTTCTGACGTGCTGTGTCTGGAAGGTGTAAGGCACGTTGTAGTCAAGGCCGTCGACGAGTCTGTAGGTGCTGGCCTGCAGCGAACCCTCGCGGCCCCAGACGACGTTGACCTCGTCGGTCTCGCCATACTGCTGGGGCACGTAGACCAGTGTCTGGTCGGTGTTGATGCCCATCCGCTTCAGTCCGCCGTTCTTCATACGGTCTATCATCACCGTCGAGTCGCACAGCAGCATGTCGACATACCGCAGGTTGTTGGCGGCAGCGAATGTGCCCTCCTCAATTGCTGCCAGCGTCTTGGGCAGGGCGATGGCCTCCATCTGCGTGAGTGGTGAAACGGTGACCTTCGACAGCGAGTCGATGGCGGTGTACTTCAGCGGTGTGAGGTCGCGGATGTTGCCATGTTTGTCAAACCATCCCTCCACGGAGTTCACTTGTGCCAGGTCATCACTGGTGGCAGCGGCATGGGCAGCGAAGGCTGTGAACGACTCGTCGTCGTCGAACGCGCCTTTCGAGATGTTGTTGGTGCGCTGCCACGTCATGCCGGTATAGGCATCATCCTTCAGATACTCTTGATAGAGCGAGGGACGCACGTAGAAGGCGTCGAACGTCGGGTGGTAGTTGTTGCAGAGGTTTCGCCAGAGCCAGTTGTCCATGTCGAGGGCAGGTTTCTGCTTGGCCAGGATGTAGAGGCGTGTCATCGAGGCGCAGTCGTCGAGTGAACTCCAGTCGAAGACCTTCATATCGTCGCCGATGACCAGCGTCTCCAGATATTCACACTCCTGCATGGCGCGGCTCTCCACCTTGGTGAGCGTGCGCGGCAGAATGAGGGTCTTCAGCGAGTAGGCCTGCAGGAAGGCGTATGGCGGTAGCACATTGTCTGTTACCACATGGCTCTTTCCTATCGAGCGTGGTGCCCAGAACATGTCGGAGGCAGCCTCGTATTCTGAGGCTTTCAGGTCGGCATCGTAGAGGTCGACGTACTCCAACTGACCTGCCTGATTGCGCGTGTTAGCCCAGGCACAGAAGCCAGCCATGTAGCGCAGCAGACAGAGGTCGGCACCTGATATGGGGCCTACCACCTTCAGTTTGCGGATGTTGCTGTAGTCGCCCTTGACGCCGTTGATGAAGGTGATGGACTTGCCTTCCTTGGTCCTCTGATTATGATGGTCGTAAGTGACGGTCAGCCCCAGTTCCTTTGCCAAGGTGTTCATCTCCTTGGTGTGCACCACCATGACGGTGTCCTCCATGGCATAGTAACTGTTGTCAGGATTGATGTGGTCGGCATACTGCGCCCACTTGGTGCGATAGAGTTTGCAGAGTTGTTTGGGCACCAGTATCTTGAAGTCTTTAGCGAGCCAGGCGAAGGCATCCTGCGCCAGTTGTGGCACACTGTCGCACTGTATGCGGATGGTGTCCAGACTTTCGCATGCTGCGAAGGCTTTGGGTCCGATGCTCTTCAGCGAGTCGGGCAGGGTGATGCTGCGCAGGTTCGAAGCGCCCCAGAAGGTCTCATGCAGTTCCTTGACATTCGTGAAGAGGCGGAAGTCGTTGAAACTGGTGATCTGCTTATTATCGTTGAACAGGTTCTCCACATTGTTCCACTCCAGGTACTCGCCAGGGAAGAAGTGTCCCTTCTTCGTCATGGCATCAATCACGGCATCGTCGGCAAAGGGTGCCAAGAGGTTCTGGGCCTGCACGGTGAGGTAGGGCTGACTGATGTAGTCGCCCATCTGCGACTTCTTGACATAGACATTCCCTACGGGTTGCATCCATGCGTCGCCGCACTCACTCTTGGCGGGCGTGTCGGTCATCATCGAGAGTTCCTCCAGCGGATAGCTGATCATGCCGTTCATGTAGCCCGCCTTCTCATACTGCTCGATGCTGCCCGTCATGGCCACGCGCTTCAGGGCGCTGCACTGGAAGAAGATGCCAGTTCCGTACTTCTTCACCGTCTGGGGCAGGATGGCTGTCTGGAGTGCTCCGCAGTGGCTGAACAGATAGTCGGGCAGCACGTCGTCTTCCTTGATTTCTGCCCAGGCAGATGAGAAGGTGCCACCAAGGTTGGCATAGTGAGCCTTGTCATTGTCATCCTTCTTGATGCGGGCGTTCAGCAGGTTCAGGTAGCGCAACTTGCCGTCGGTGGGGTTACCACCGTTATTATTATACGAGTCGCTGCCTGCCAGATAACGGATGACCGCCAGGTCGACGTTGTTCAGCGGTCCGCTGATGGTCAGCGAGTCGTACTTCGAGTAGTTGCCGTGCAGGTATCGCGGCTCGTCGCCGGCGATGACACCCGTGTAGCTCCACTCGATGCTCAGACCCAGTTTCTCGGCCAGTGTGCCGGCCTGGGTGAGTTCGACGGTCTTCTTGGTGTCGTATTGGTCCATGCCCACGATGTAGTCGGCATAGTCAGTCCATGCCTGCTTGTAGGCGTTCACCTTGGCGGTAGGCACATATATCTTCAGTAGGCTGTTATGTTCGAAAGCCAGGCTTCCGATCTTGGCGGGTGTCTCTCCACGAACGACGATGTGGTTCAGCTTGTTGCATCCGGCTAATGCCATCGACTCTATCTCCTCGACACCAGCCGGTATCTCTATCTCCTCCAGGCTGCTACAGTACTGGAATGCCGATGTGCCGATACGCTTGATGGTTGAGGGCAGCAGGATGTTGCTCAGCTTGCCACAGTCCTTGAACCACTCCTTACCCACATAGTCGAGACCGACGCTCTCGAAGTGCTTGAAGTCGGCAAACGAGAGGATGTTATCTTTCTGGTCAGTAAACTTACCGTCGAGCCACGAGAATCCGGCTCCGGCGATGCGGGCAAAGTCGATGTAGTCGGACCACAGCTCCGTGTCGTAGCCCGTGGCAGCCATGTCCTTGTAGGCCATCTGCTTCAGGGCCTTCTTGACACCTGCATCGCCCACCTTCACTACCGAGGGCATGAAGCGGTCACGGTATTTGTTCCACGTGGTGTCGGCCTCGAACCATGCCACCTGCTGCGGCATCATCTTGATGCGGGCCGTGGAGCCGTCGAACACGCCCTTGCCCAGCTTCAGCTGAGAGGGCTTGATGGGGTCGATGTGGTTGTCGCCGTCGGTGACGAGGTAGAGCATGTCGATGTCGGCCAGGTTCTTGGTGTCAGCAAAGCAGGAGTCCTCGAGGGTCATCTCAAAGCCGGTGTAGCTGTCGCCGTAGGCACCCGTACCCTTCAGGTCGGTGAAGTAGACCACGCGCAGGTCCTGATTGCCCTTGAAGGCATTCTTACGGACGGCATCGAGTTGGAAGTTGTTGTACACGCCGATGTCGTTGCACAGTTTCAGTGCGCCCTGGTGCT
>JAFSKJ010000120.1 GCA_017449025.1 Prevotella sp.
AATGAATTCTGCTACAAGTTCAATAGACGCTATTTTGGGGATAGGGTATTTGACAGGCTCATCATCGCTGCCATTTCCTACAAACCAGCATTCGAACATAGGATGTACGGAAGTGTGTCACCTAAATGCGGATAATCATTTGCGCGGATTTCTTCCGCTGTACTGACTTTGGACTTCTCTTTCAATGAAATGAACTCGTCTGCCCTGAATGGAGATTCCGCAGACAGCCGGAGGAAATCTTTGATTGATTTGCTTGAATTGAAAACCGAAGGAATATCTTGTAGTGGAATGATGTAGAGCAGCTTTGGCAGGCAAGGCTCGACGCCGACTCCTAACACGATGAACACGGGTATGCGACGCTCGTCGGCAAACTGCTGATAGATGGCAAGTTTGCAGTGCAAAAACAGGTCCTTTTCGATATTTGCCGTCAGCCGTTCCCGCCATTTGCACTCCACAGCGAAACAATGCGACTGCTGATAGCTGAACACAAAGTCGGGATAGCGGTTACTCTCTGGGCAGACATCACCGAGAGATTTATCGCCCCGCCACTCTTTCAAGGTGAAGTCGCCACACTCGCGGACATCGAACAGTTCCAATACATAGTCCTCAAACTCCCGCCCTTTCAACACATCCTCAGGTAATGTGATGGAACGTATGCGCTGACGGATGGAGAGATACGTGCGTTGCAACTGCTTCTTGATGGCGTGTATGCCCATGTCCTCGTAGAACATCCGCAGCAGCACCTTATCGTCGCCCACCGTCCAACGCTGTCTTCGGTTGTCCTTCTCTGCGACCATCAGCTGTATTGGTTCGTCCATCAGGTATTCCACATCCTTCCGGCCAGCCAAGAGCGAAAACACGCTGCCGTTCTTGTTGACATAGTCACAGACAACATGCTGACAGAGCGAAAGTACATATTCGTTCCTCAGCCTTGACGTCTGTCCCTCGCCTCGTGGTTCATTACGCTTCAGCACAACAATGAGCATTCGCTTCTCCTTCAGAGCCAGTTCAACTTGAATGTTATTTACATCTGTGAAACGGTTCATTACAAACAAGATGGTCGGAATCCTGGCAACCAGTAAAGCCTTCATCACCTCTTCCTCCATCTCAGTGGAATTGAAACATACGATACAATCACGTTCCGACAGGCTGTCCGTCCATTGGAACACTTGTCCGTACATTTCTATTGGCGTCCGCTTAGAACAGAGGAATAGAGTTTTCTTCCTCTCCAATAGATTCGTGTTGCCTATTTGCACAATTATTTGCATTTCGTTGCTTGTAGCACTTCTAAACGGAAAAAACTTAGCCAAATAACTTGCCAACGATGTCAAGGAGATTACGAACGGTCTGCTTGTCGGGAACGGGGATGCGGAGCGAGGCCTGGCCAGTCTCGGCATCGGTCTCGACAAGGGTTTCGACGAGCTGTGCGGTGGCTTCAGGCGATTTCAAGGTTTCAGCGAGGCCGGAGAGGAAGGAGATGCCTTGGGTAACAAGTTCCTTTGGCTGACGGGGGGCATGGCTGTGGGTTTCTTGGGCGACTGAGGCATCTGAGACTTCTGAGATTCCTGAGGCTTCTGGGACTCCTGAGATTCCTGAGACTTCTGGGGTCAATGGGACTTCTGAGGCTGTTTCCTTGACGGGTTCCGGCTCGTCGGCGGCATCGTCGTCGACAAAACTGATGCGCGCAGGGGAAGAACTGGTTGGCACTTCCGAAGCCCCCACGGGCGCAGACGGAGCGGCGGTATGGGCAGACACAGGTGATTGCAAATCCCCTTTATCATCAGCACCTACACGTTTCTCCTCTTCAAAGACTTCGCCAAGTGTGTCCATCATGGCGGTGAACTTCGACTCATTGCCGAGGAAAATGGTATCTTCGCCGTTGTCGAGCACGCCCTCGAACATGGCGGTCTTGAAACGTAGTTTGCCTAACATACCTTCCTCGATGGTACCCTTGGCCACGAGGTTGATGACCTGCACATTGCGCTCCTGACCGAGGCGGTAAATACGGGCGATGCGCTGCTCTAAGACAGCGGGGTTCCACGGCAGGTCGAGATTGATCATGATGCTGCCCGCCTGAAGGTTCAGACCCGTACTGCCAGCATCGGTAGAAAGGAATACACGACTGTAGGGATTGTCCGTAAAGTTGCTGATGAGGTCACGACGGGCCTTCGAGGGTACGCCGCCATGCAGGTACTCGTAGCGCACACCCAGTTTGTCGAGTTCGTAGGCGATGAGGCGTGTCATGCGCTCCCACTGGCTGAAGATGACCACCTTCTCGTCGCCGTTTTCGAAGACCGACTGCAGGATGCTCATCGTCTCAGTAACCTTCGTGTCGTAGCGTGACTTCTGGTCGAGGATGTAGGTGGAGTCGCACACCATGCGCATCATCGAGAGGAATTGCAGCAGGCGCTGGCGGTCCTTCTCCGTAAGGAAGTGCATCTTGCGCCACTTTTGTACAAGATTGGCCACGCTCACTTTGTACTCATCGTGGATGTCCATCTGTTCCTTCGTCATCGGCACAAAGAGGTTCTGGTCTGTACGCTTCGGCATCTGCAGGGCCACCTGTTTCTTCGTGCGGCGGATAAGTCGCTCGCGGGCCATCTCGCCTACACGGTTCAGGTTCTGGTAGCCGATGACCTTGCCGCCGTCATCAGTCACGATGCAGTCAGCACGGAACTGCCAGTAGGGGCCAAGGCAGTAGTTGTCGGCGAACTCCATGACGGAGTACAGCTCCTCCAGTTTGTTCTCCAAGGGCGTGCCGGAAAGGATGACGGCGTAATCGGAGCGGATCTTGCGGGCTGCCATCGAAATCTGCGTCTTCCAGTTCTTCAGGCGCTGCACCTCGTCCATGATAAGCACCTCGGTCTGTAGCGAGCCCCACATCTTCACGTCGTTCGACATGCAGTTGTACGAGACAATCTTGTAGGGCACATCACTTGCATACTGTTCCTTGCGCTTCATCGGATTGCCCTCGATGACCAGCGTCAGCGGCTTAGTGGGTGAAGCTTCCAAGCTTTGCAATTCTGTACTGCAACGCTTGGAAGCGTTGCCCACTACGAATCGCTCAATTTCCCTTTGCCACTGGTATTTCAACGACGTAGGACAAACAATAAGCACCTGCTCCGCCAGTCCTTCGCGCCGCAAAAGTTCTGCCGTGCCGATAGCCTGGATGGTCTTGCCAAGTCCCATTTCGTCAGCGATAATCGTCCGTCCCCGCTCGAAGGCGAAGCGGATTCCCTCCCTCTGGTAGGGATAGAGCGACACGGTGAGAAGATTGTCGAGCCGCTGGTCGGTATAGCTCTTGATGAGCCGCTCACGGAATTTCCGCTCCCGCTGTTCCAGGATGAAGTCTATGGCATCTTGATAGAAGCGGAACGACGGGTCGATGTTCGCCGCCTCCACAAGTAGCTTGTCGTAGTCGTCAAAAGCGTAGGGGAACATCACACCCTCGGCATCGAAATAGTGTGCGGCCAGCTCCATGAACTCTTCGCGGTGGTCGCTGCCCACGCGAATTTTCACCTGGCGGCCATCGGTGTACGACAAATAGACTGACGTATAGGCAGGCGGCTCCTTGTGTACCTTCCGCCATCTCCTGTTTCCTTCTATCCATAGCTTCACACTTTCGATATGCTTACAGGTACAGAGCCGCGATGTCTTGAAGTCCAAGCATGAGCAATAGTTCCACGGGCTTTCCTCGCCACGGTACACCACCTTATACACCTGCTTCGTCTGTGGGTTCCTCACCTCGTATTCGCCTGGCAGGTTCTTCTCGTCCACGGCATCCACGGCCATCGGCTCCTCCTCGGCAATCTGCTTCCTCAAGGCCCGCTGCCACTCCACCAGCGTCATTCTCTGAGGCTTCACGACCCACGAAATCTTCGGAATCCTCACCGCCTGGCTTTTGCCACTTGCTTTTCCCTTCGACGTCCTTTTCTTAGACGTGCTCACCTTCGTCTTTTTTGTCGTTACCATATTCTTCTAAGTTGCAATTTGGCCACAAAGGTAACAAATTATTGTCAAAGTATTCCGTTTAATCGAAAAAAAGTTGTACTTTTGCACAAAAATAAATTCATTATGAAACAAATCAACGACCTGATGCCACTGGCGACGCTTGAGGACCTGCGGGCGTTCTGCCAGGACTATGCCCGCAAGGACAAGAAGTTCAACAAAGCGCTGACCGCTTTCCTCAACGAGCGGTTCATCGAGGACGAGGACTCTGCCGCCGACTTCATTGCCCGGCTGGAAGACGCTTTCGGCGAGGAGAAGAACATCGGCGACCGCTGGCACAGCTACTATGTGACGGACTGGAGTGAAATTTACAATGCTTCGACCGACGTGCTGAAAGATGCACGCCGCCTGTTGGACATGGGCAATGCCAGCGCCGCCCTGCAGATAGCCATGCGTATGTTTGAACTCACCGATGCAGAGGACTTGAACTATGTGGACGAGGACGACGGCGACTGGTGGCTTGCCGATAATCTTGAGGACTACGGCAAGCTACTGGTGGAGAGCATCGGTTCCGACAGCGTGCCACAGAAAGAGAAAGACGAGGTGATCGACAAGCTGAAGAAGATGGTGAAGTCGGAAATCTCAAACTTCGGCTACTGCGACATGAACCGACTGCTACAAGAGGCATCCGCCGCTTCGCAGTCTGACGATGCCGTGCTGCGCCTGCTCGACGAAATGATGGCACAGCCTGGCCTCTACGACAGCGACCTTGCCGAGTACGCTTTGCGAAAGATTGCCCTGCTTGAAAAGATGGGGCGTATGGATGATGCCACGAAGGCTACAGAACAATATCTTTACATGCCACAAGTCAGAAAGCGCGATATAGAAAAGGCCATTGATTTCTAAGACAAAACCAAGAGTGAGGCACTTAATAAATGTTAAGGAGCCTCATTTTCTTCATTTATAGGCTTGAGACAACAGTTTTTGCTGTAACGAATGAGTCATTTTTCCGTTTTCGTTACAAAATGACG
>JAFSKJ010000021.1 GCA_017449025.1 Prevotella sp.
CCGTGCCAGGATCTATAGCAAGTCGCTTGTGGAGCAACGTCAGGACTCTGCCATCCTCATCTGCAAGGAACTGCTCGGTCACGACTCCGTGCGCAACGACGCTGCGGAACAGGAGAATATCCTTGACCTGCTCATTGCAACCAGCCGGGCCAAGCCCGACTACGAGCAATATATACATTGGGCCACTCAAAAGGCCGAACTCTGTCAGAAACAAGGCCAGGAGACAGAACGCTGGCGCAGCGAGGCCGACGTTGGCTTTGAGATGACGCGTCTGGGACAGGAGAACGAAGGTCTTGCCAAACTCGACGAAGCCATCAGCCATCTTGATGCTCCTGGCAGCATCGACCGCATGGATGCCTACATCGTTGCCGTGAAGCGTAAGATTAATGCGCTCAACGCCCTGCGCCGCTACGAAGATGTCATTCCATTGGGGCAGCGCATCCTCGACCGGCTGGACCACTTCGAGAGCCATATCAAGGACTATGCCGAGGACAGCTACCGTCTCTCGTGGAAAGATAACCCCAGCGAACGTGACCGCTATCTCGACTTCAGCCGAGCACAGGCATGGGGCTTTATGGCTATAGCGTATAGCCACACCCAGAACCCTCCGAAGGGCGAGGAGAGCCGTTACCTAAGTCTGGCGAAGAAATACCTGGCGCTCTTTGATAACAGCAGCTACGGCAAGACCTTCTCCGCCCGCCGCATGATTTCCCCCGCGCAGATGGCCTTGGGTATGTACGACGAGGCACTGGCCACCTACGATGAACTGGAGCACCGCATGGGTAGCGATACACTCAACGAGAACTATGCCATCATACTGCGTTCCCGTGCCATCGCAGCCCGTGAGAAGAGAAATTTTGCCGAGGCTTTTGGCTACCAGACCCGCTACGCCGACCTCTCGAAAGTACTCAGCGACAGCCTCATGAAGGGCAAGGCTCACGAGTATGCCGCCCGCTACCATGACCAGGAGCAGAAGTTGGAGATAGCACAGATCAATGCCGAGAACCAGCGCAAGACCATCATCATCTGGGCAGCGGTCATCATCATCATGCTTATTAGCATCTTTGCAACATGGCTCCTTCGCCAGTGGCGTGTCATCCGTCGCAAGAACCTCGTGTTGGTTGAGCAGATTGGCGAGGCCATTGAATACAAAGAGAAATACGAGGCCATCATGGATGATGGTAAAAAGTCGTCTGACACTAAGCGTGGGAAAGCCGTACCTGTAACGCCCACGACACCCGCTATAGAATCCGACCTGCTTTCGCTTGACGACATTTCCGACGACGAGCTATTCCGCCGCCTACGCCACGCAATCAAACGCGAGCACCTTTACCTCGACCCCAGCCTGGACCGCCAGAAGATCATGGACATCTTCCAATTGTCGAAGCGTCGTGTGGGTGCAGCCTTCGCCCAAGGTTCAGAATTCAACAGCCTTGCCGATTTCATCCGCGACTGCCGTCTGGAGTATTCCTGTAACCTGCTCGTCACGCGTCCCGATCTCAGCATCAAGGAGGTTGCCGCCAAGTCTGGCTTCAACTATGCCAGCACCTACAGCGCCGACTTCAAGAACCGCTACACCATGACGCCCAGCAACTACCGCGAGCTGAAGGCGAAGAAGTAAATTGAATTATTTCCCGCAAGAAAGGCCGAAGAGGAAATTGATTCAATTTCCACAGATTTTTAGAATGCGCAAACACAAAGCCCTGAAAGGGCGTTCAGACCATAGGCAGGGGTAAAACCCCTGCTAAAGTAGCGTGTGGAATAAGCCCTGAAAGGGCGGCAGAATGCTCTGTCACCCCTCCGGGGTTAGATTTTGCTATTGCTGATAGCAGGGGTGATACCCCTGTGGTCTTACCAGCCCTTCGGGCTTCTTTTTCCCTCATAATAGCCACGGCCCTTCGGTCATGGCTTTTGTTTGTATAAGTGCAAGTCTTTTGGATTTGTGTCGATTGTCTTTTGGGTTTGTGTCGGCAGTCTTTTGGATTTGTGTTTTCTCTTATGAAGTTGTGCAAAAAGGCTTGTGGAATTGTCACAGCTATTGCGTGTACCTATTTTTATAGGTAACTTTGTAACGAAAGATTTAGCTACTCTAATCAAAAAAAGACAAATGGAAGTTATACTTTGGATAGTTCTGTTAGGCTTTGCCATTTTGGTGACCGCACTTGTGGTCAGCCTTCACTATCATCGCAAGTATGCCCCCTTTTTACGCCAGTTGTCGAAGTTGTTGGCTGACAAAGATCTCGCTGGGACAGACAACACTTTAGACAATCCTATTGACAACGCCCAAAAAGAAACAGCAAAGGAGGATAAGACCGTTGAGGGTTCAGATGGTGAACTGTTCAAGCAGTTGACCGATGCCATCCGCAATGAACATTTGTACACTGTGCAGAAGTTCGGGCGCACGGAGCTGGTGGAGCGTTTCCACTTGTCGAGCAAGCGCGTCAGTACGGCGTTCTCGATGGCTGGCACATCGGTGCCTGAGTTCATCCGCGAGTGCCGGTTGGAGCATGCACGGCAGCTGATGGTCGAACGGCCTGACATGTCGCTGGTCGAGATTGCAACGGCCTCGGGCTTCATCCATGCCTCAACGTTCACCGTCGATTTCAAGAACAAATATGGCGTCTCGCCCACGAAATACCGCGAGGATATGGCTAATGCAAACCAATAACGACATCCTGCTGATTCTTATTGTGGTCATCCTCGTGCTGACTATCATCATCGCCGTGCTGCTGTGGCAGGTTCAGCGGCGCCGCCAGTTGCTGGAACGGCGGCGCGAGGTCATCGAGCGCGAGAATCGCGAGGCCGAGGCACTAATCAGGGCGCGCGAACAAGGCATCGGCGACGACTTCCCGAAATTCAGCGACATCGAAAGCGAGACAGAACATCCCCAACTCACGATTCCGTTTGATATAACGAATAAAACTATTGAGATATGACAACCGATGTAATGACTTTTGCGATTCTGGCTGTGGCGATGCTGCTGTTCGCCATTGCCTGGAATCTTTACGTCCAGTGGCGCACGCAGAGGCGCAGGCTGGATGAATTGGAGCGTGAGGTGGCCGACGCCATCAGCCGCCACATCGAACTGCTGTCTGCCGTTGCCACGGTGTTGGTGACGAATGGCAGCATTGCTCTCGCCGCCGTGATGATGCTCGCCGCCTGCACGAAGGAGGGCGACACCATCTATGAGTGGGACCCTGACGAGCCGAAAGCCAGCACGGCGCCGCTCGTCACCGTGATTTACGGACAGGACGCATTAGGCGACCGCTCGTACAACGACCTCATCTACCAGGGCGTGGAGGAGGCGGCAGCCAAGTACGGCCTGCGCACCATGCAGCTCTCGCCGACGAGCTACGAGGAGGGCCGCGGCTACCTGCAGAGCATGTTCCAGACGGTGAGTCAAACTCTGAACGACTCCGTGCGCCGCCTGTTCATCGTCTGCGCGGCGGGCTACGACGACTACATCCGCCAGAACAGCCACCTCTTCGACAGCAATCCCAACGCCGACCTGCTCTACTTAGAGACGCCCGAGCCCCTCGCTGCCGGCGGCTCCACGCTCTACCTGCCCTACTACGGGGCGATGTACGAGGCCGGCGCCATCCTGCCGGTCATCAACGACCTTGCCACACTCATCGTCTCCAATCCCGAGGATCAGACCGTGGTCGGGGCCGCCAAGGGCTTTACCGACGGCTTCCAGACCGACTACTACCGCGTGGAGTACGAAGATATGTATATGACGTGGGAGAAGAACCTCAAGACCCTCTATCTGGCCGAGCATACCGGCCAGGGCTACAACATCGCCGACTCCACGGCCCTGAAAGTGCTCAACGAGTGCGAGGGCACCATCATCCCCATCTGCGGCGGTTCGGGCTACACCATGATGTACCTCTGCGATGTCACCTTCAGCAACAGTTATGTGGGCATCGACGTCGAGAAGACTTCCTACTGGTGCCACATGTCGATTCTCAAGCACATCGATCGCGCCGTGGGGCTCTGCATCGGCCAGTGGCTCTCGCCCGAGGGCATGCCCAAGCATCAGGTCTTGGGACTGAAGGAGGGCTACACCGGCGTGACGCTCAATCTGCAAGACTTTTATTTGGAACAATATAATAAGTATATCCCCGAGACGCTGCGCCAGCAGATTCACGAGGATGCCGTAAGAAAGGAGGCAGCGTATGAGAAGAAGTAAGATGGATGATGGAAGATGGATGATGTGGCTGTTCGCAGCACTATTCACTATGAGTTGTTCACTTTTCACTTCCTGCAAGACGGAAGACGACAAGGTTGTGATCCAGACACAGCATCAGTGGGTGGAGAAGAAGGTGGCGGTGGTCTATCCGAACCGCAACGCCATGACCAAGGCGCAACTGGAGCGCACCGCCCAGTGGTTCCTCGACAACTTCCAGGAGGCGCAGCTCTCCACCGGCGTCTGCGTGCGCCTGAAGCTGGAATGGTACGACGAGCTCACCGCCAACCTCGACGCGCTGAGCACGCAGCTGGCCAACGACCCTGACGTGGTGGCCATCGTCGGCCCCTTCAACAGCAACAGCCTCGAGGTCTTCGCCGAGGCCTGCCAGCAGACCGAGAAGCCGCTCATCGCGCCGACCGCCACCAGCGAGGAGATCATCCGCCGCTACGCCGTGCCCACGCAGAGCGGCACGCGCACCGTGCGCCCCTTCCTCTGGTCGCTCACCGAGAGCGACGTGGCCTTCGCCGAGGTTGTCATGTCGGCCTACGCCACCATGTCCCAGCGCCACAGCTTCATCACCCCCTCGGCCATCGTCTTCTCGCCCGACAACGTCTATGGCAAGACCTTCTTCGACTGGGCGCCGTTCCAGGCCGAGAACCTCGGTATCGACATTTCCGACAACCTGCAGTACCGCTCTACCGACGAGCTGCTGCAGCAAATCAAGGCCCATCTCTATACCGGCGAGGGTGACATCTTCACGGCCCTGTACTCCAACTTCTGCGTCATCGAGACCATCGACCAGCTCTGCCAGGTCACCGCGTGGCGCCGCAAGTGCTACATCGACTTCATGGAGGTCAACGACTGGTTAGGCCTGCCCGACACGACGCCCTACGACGACCCCGCTTACGACAATATGGCCGCCGAGATCTCGGCCTATCGCCGCGTCTATTTCGCCCTGAGCGACTTCAGCCAGGAGGAAATCAACGCCCTCACCGAGCGGCAGCGCGCCATGCTTCTTCAGTACGAGGGTTTTTCTCCTTACGCCGACCCCACCACGGGTTTCGAGATGAGCTACGAGCGTAAGTTCGGCGTCAAGCCCACCTTCGAGGAGTGCAAGTTCTACGACGGCCTCCTGCTCGCCGGCCTCGCCTGCCACAAACAGGCAGTGGCCGGAGATTCCGGAGTTTCCGGAGATTCCGAATCGTCCGCGAACATCGCCTTCAATCAGGCCATCTACGACCTCACCTTCCCCAACGCCGACGCCAGCCTGAGCGCCACCGTCTGGGACGCCTCTCCCATGGCGCTCTACCTGCAGTCGCTCGACAAGGGTCAGGTGCCGCAGTTCCGCGGCGCTTCGGGCAATATCGCCTTCGATGCCGAGAGCTGCGCCGCCGCTGCCGGCACCACCTACGTCCACTGGCAGATCTACGACGGCCAGGTGAAGTTCCTCCGCTACTTCAGCTCGAAGGGCAACCACCGCACCGGCGAGGCCACCGTGGCCTGGAAATATCTCTACGACGAGAACGTCGCCCAGCAGCACTTTGCCGAGCAGGCGCAGGACCAGGAGGCCGCCATCGACTACGCGCCGCTCACCGGCCAGTACGCCCTGCTCGTGCACGCCAGCACCGAGTTCAAGAACTACCGTCACCTCTCCGACGTGCTCAGCGTCTATCAGCAGCTGAAGCGCAGCGGGTTCGACGACGACCATATCATCCTCATCGCCGACCGCTCCGTGGCCGACGACCTGAAGAACCCCGAGCCCGGCACCGTGCGCGCCACCATCGACGGCCCCGACCTCATGGCGGGCGCCCATATCGACTACGACGCCTCGCAGCTCTCCGCCGTCGAGGTGCTTCGCATCCTCATGGGCCAGCGCAGCGACAAGCTGCCCGTGGTCATCCCGCCCGACGCCGGCCACAACGTGCTGCTCTACTGGAGCGGTCACGGCCGCAGCCTGAACCACGGCGGCGCCAACGAGTTCCAGTGGCGCGAGAAGCCCCACCACCAGGGTGTCACCGCCCAGCTGCTGCGCGAGGCCGTCACCACCATGCAGCGCAACCACGGCTTCCGCAAGCTGCTCATCGTGGCCGAGCCCTGCTACGGCGAGTGCGTGGTCACCGACCTCGACGGCATCCCCGGCGTGCTCGCCATGACGGGTGCCAACGCCCAGGAGCAGTCGTGGGCCGACAACTGGAACCCCTCCGGCTCGTTCTGGATGAGCGACCGCTTCACGCAGAACTTCGTGACGGCCCTCACCGAGAATCCCGCCATCACCTACCGCGACCTCTACCTCTACTGCGCCCAGCACACCCTCGGCTCCCACGCCCGCGTGGTCAACGCCGCCCACTTCGGCAACCTCTACCACACCGGCCCCGCAGAGTTCGTGAGGAAGTAGGAGGTAAAAACGCGCTCTTTGACATACTGAGACAAACGGATAAAATCTGTAGGATTTGAAATATTTCTCGCCGCGAGGCGACGAATCTCAGGAAAATTGTGTATCTTTGCACGCGAAAGCGTGCGAGACTCGGCGGCGCCTCTGCAATTGGAACTTGTTCCATTGCTCTCGGCTTGCACGAGCCTTGCGGCGTGAAATCATTCTACAACGCGATGGGTACATATATTAATATAGGTAATGCAGGGTTCCAGCGAGCCAGGAACAGTGAGTATGTGGATAAGTCGATGCTTATCTCTGTGGTGAACAAGACGCTCTTCACGGAGCGACAGTTCAGTTGCGTGTCGCGTTGCCGCCGTTTCGGCAAGTCAATGGCCGCCAAGATGCTCTACGCCTACTACGACCATTCGTGCGACTCGCGCCCGCTGTTCGCCGACCTGGCGATAGCTGGCGACCCGACGTTCGAGCAGCACTTGAACAAGTACGCTGCCATCTATCTCGACATGACGAACTTCGTTTCCCAATATAAGGACGACAGCATCGTGGAGAAGATGGATGCAACGCTGTTGGAAGACGTGAGCAAGGCCTATCCGGACGTGCCAGTGACCGAGAAGGATGGTCTGATGGACTACCTGCTTCGTGTCAACGAGGCTAAGGAGGAACATTTCGTCTTCATCATCGACGAATGGGATGCCATCTGCCGTGAGTTCAAGCCTGGCACGAAAGGTATGGACGACTACCTCAACTGGTTGCGCCGCATGTTCAAGAGCCAGGACGGCATGAGGGTGTTCGCCGGTGTATATATGACGGGCATCCTGCCTGTCAAGAAGTATAAGACGCAGTCGGCTATGAACAACTTCCAGGAGTACTCGATGGTGTCGCCGCGCAGCATGGATCGCTACTTCGGCTTCACCAAGGACGAAGTGCGGATACTGGCCGAAAAGTACGGCATGGACTTCGACGAACTGGAGAAATGGTACGACGGCTACCAGATTGGCGGTCAGTCCTCGATATTCAATCCTAACTCGGTGATGCAAGCCCTCGACAGTTTCTGGTGTGATAATTACTGGAACCGCACCGGCGCCGTGGATGCCATAGCTGGCTATATCCGCATGAACTACGAGGGGCTGAAGGACGACATTATCCTGATGCTGGCCGGTGGCCGCTGCAAGGTGAATCCTATCGGCTTCAGAAACGACCTGTCGGAAATCTACGACCGCGACGATGTGCTTACGGTGCTCATCCACCTGGGCTACCTCAGCTACGACCGCGTCAAGAAGGAGTGCTACATCCCCAACTTGGAAGTGAGCTACGAAATGGAGAGCGCGGTGAAGAGCAACAACTGGGCCGGCGTCGTGACTGCGCTCCAGGATTCGGAAAAGCTGCTGCAGGACACCCTCGACGGTGACGAGGAGGCCGTGGCCCGTGCCATCGACGCCGCCCACGACGAGAACACCAGCATCCTCTCCTACAACAACGAGAACTCTCTGGCCTGCGTGCTCTCGATAGCCTACTACTATGCCCGCAACGACTACGTGATGCACCGTGAGCTGGCAAGCGGAAAAGGCTTCGCCGACATCGTGCTTATCCCGCGCAAGAACGTGGAGTCGCCCGCCATCGTCGTGGAGCTGAAGTTCCGGCAGGACGCCGATGCCGCCATCGACCAGATCAAGCGTCGGCAGTACCCCGCCAAGGTGGCGCAGTACACCGACAATCTGCTGCTCGTCGGCATCAACTACGACCGCGACACCAAACAGCACACCTGCCACATCGAGACGTACGACCGCAACGTGCTCACCGCTCAATAGCCGTGGGTAGTTAAGACACATCCCCCCTACAGATTTTCCGCCGAGATTCCCCGAAAGGAGTCCCGGCGGTTTTGCATTCCTGCGGCGTGGAGCCGCTGGAGGCGTGCCGTTTTGAGGCTTTGCCTCGAAGAACGTCACGCTCGGCAAAATGAGCAAGCTCTTTTGCCCTCGCTTAATCCGTTCTTTGTCTCAGCAATGAAACTGAAAGTAATAACAACAGATATAATAAATAATGTATAACAATTAAAACAACGTGATTATGCGAAAGATTTTTCAATGGGCGATGGCCGCAGCCCTGATTTGCGGCGCAAGTGTGTTCACGGCATGTTCCAGCAACGACGACAACCCCGCTGAGGGCGGGGCCAAGGGCATCGCCATGATAGTGAAGAACGGCGACATCGACTATTTCCGTCAAATAGAGACGTCGTTCCGCAGTGTATGTAAGGAGAAGGGCCTCGAGGCCTACTATTACTCCACAACGTCAGAGACGGCCTACGAGGAGCAGCAGGCCGCCGTCAAGGAGTTGCGCAAGCTGGGCAGCAAGGCGCTGAAGGGCATCGTCTTCGCGCCCAGCTTCGGCCCCAACGGCGAGAGTGCCGAGGCCGAGGTGGCAGCATTAGCCAAGGAGCGCGGCATACCCGTGGTCATCATCGACTCGCCGGTCAAGGCCTCGAGTCCGCTGGCCTCGTGCCCCTACTTCGGCACGGACAACACGGCTGCGGGTAAGGCGATGGCCGACGTGGTGACTGCCGATAAGGTGGCCGTCTTCGCCATGCTGGGTAGCCCGGGCATCGAGCGCGCCGAGGCTTTCCAGGCGCTCAAGCCCGCCGCCCAGGTCTATCGCGTGGCCGACAAGTGCAACGACGAGGTGCAGGCCGTGCTGGCTGACTTCGATGACTTCGTGTTCTTCAATGGCAACGACCTCGTCGATGCCCTGCCCATGCTGAAGGCCGCCGGCAAGCGCGTCTATACCTTCGATGCCTACGGCGAGTTCCTCGACGAGCTCATTACGGGCAGCGGGTCCATCAAGGGCATTATGGCGCAGAACACGTTCGGCATGGCCCGCAAGGCCGTGGAGGCCGTACTGGCCAATGCCAAGCAGGGCGAGATGGTGCCCACGTTCTACATCACCGAGGATAACCTGGACGATGCGAACGTGAAGCCCTTCCTCGAGTTCTACAACATTCCCGCCGCCATTGACAACCTCGGCGAGAAGATTCTCGGCAAATGGATTGAGACAGAGGTAGAAGGACGCCCAGCACTGACCAACGAAAAGGCGGTCACCACCTTCGTCTCGGCCACCAAGGCGCTCTTCAGTTCGTCTTTACCCGACTACACGGAGAAACAAGCCAAATGGAGTGACCGCCGTGAGTATGCTGTCAAGATTACCGGCAATAAGGTGAGCTTGACCGGCCATCCCGAGTCCGATCCGACAATTACGCTGATAGAGGATTTCTTCATCTCGTCGGTCACCGCCACCGAGATCGTTTGCAAGCACAGGCACACAACCATCCGTGGCGGTCAGGGCGACGTAAGCTTCAACGAGCGGAACGTCCGACTGACGAAGGCCGACATCGACTACCGCCAGGACGTCATTGGCACCTGGGAGGGTAAGAACTCCGAAGGTTGGAATGAGCGCTGGGAAATCAAGGCCGACGGCACCTACGTTTACTCACGCAAGGTGGGCGATGGTGACTGGGAACTGATGGTTGATATATTTAATCAGTACGTCGTTGACGGCTACTTGTTCTACGCCCGCTGGAAGAACGACACCGAAGGCGAACAGCGCCAGTGGTGGGAGATTGAATCCATCCAAAACGGCGTGATGAAGTGGAAGTCGCTGCGCCAGAACGCCGACGGCACCACATTCACCGCCACGGTAGAAATGGAAAAGATTCAGTGAACTAAAAAGATAATGTATAACAATTAAAACAACGTGATTATGCGAAAGATGTTTCAATGGGCGATGGCCGCAGCCATCTTGTGCAGCACAGTGATGTTCTCTGCTTGCAGCAAGAGCGACGACGAGAACAAACTGCCCGAGACGCTGACGGCGGAACAGCTGGCGGGACTCTGGGTGACCGAGTACGCCGAGAGCGGAACCGACGGCCAGCTATCGTGGACGCGCGCCCTGGATGCCTACCGCTTCGAGGCCGACGGCACGGGCTACTACGAGTGCTACCTGATGGACGCGGGCAAGTTCGTAAAGGCCACCTCCGTGCGCGACTACGGCGCGCTGCACTTCACCATCAGCGGCAACACCGTGACCGTGAAGGGCGACCGTAGCAACAAGACGCAGACACTGACCTACGCCGACGGCAAGCTGACAGCGCAGGGCAAGAACCTTCTGAAGGCGATTGCCGAGCAGCAGACGCTCATGGACCAGCTCTATGCCGACTGGCAGGGCGCGAACTCCGGCGACGACGATGACAACAACAACGGCCTCAACGACTTGAACGGCAACGTGGACGTGAACAGCGGCGGCGGGGGAGTGAACGTGGTGAGATGAGGGCGATGAAGATTAACGATTAACGTTTAGCATTTAAGGGTTCAAAAGCAAACATATATATAAATAAGGTAATATTTAAAACAAAATGCGTATGAAAAGAATTCTGTTCTTGATGGTCTGCCTGCTGGCAATCGCGCAGGGGGCCTGGGCGCAGACCGAAGTGGATTCGGAAAGTGCGCTGAAGGACGCGCTTGGCGGCAGCAGCCCCATCAGCATCAAGCTGACGGCGGACATCGCGCTGACGGAGCGGGTGGCAATCCCGGAAGGAAAGACTGTGACGCTGGACCTGAACGGTCACACGCTGCAGCGCACCGAGGAGGGCTACCACTGGTACTACATGGTGATTCACCTGCTGGGGAACGCCACGCTGACCGTGAACGACGGCAGCGGCACGAACAGCGGCCGGATTACCGGCGGCCATGCCTACGGCGGTGGCGGCATCTACTGCGAGAAGGGCTCTAAGCTGACCTTCAACGGCGGCACCATCATCGGCAACTCGGTGAGGAACGATCCAGACGGCGGCGCTGGATGGGGCGGCGGCGTCCTTGTCAACGACGGTGCCGAGGCCACGTTCAACGGCGGCATGGTCCTGGGCAACGGCGCTCCCTTGGGCGGCGGCATCTACAACTTCGGCACGCTGACTATCGGCAACATCGTCATCTCCGGCAATACGGGCAACGACGGCGGCGCCATCTTCAATCGTGGCACGCTCAACATTACCGCCGGCAGCATCACCGACAACCTGGTCAACGTTCATGGCGGCGCCGGCATTACCAACTACGGCACCATCAACATGACGGGCGGCAGCATCACCAAGAACCGTTCGGCCAAGGCCGGCGGCGGCATCTGGCAAGGTGGCACGATGAACGTGCAGGGCAACCCCGTCATCAGCGACAACACCAGCAATGTCCACGGCAGCGAGGACGTCTATGTCAGCAACCCGATTACCGTGACGGGAGCCTTCACCAAGGGCGCCCACATCGGTGTCTATCCGTGCACGCTCAACTTCGTCATGACGTCGGGCTATGGCACGCACAACGCGGGTACGCCTATCGACCAGTATTTCTTCTCTAATATCTCGTACTATGCTATTACCGCGAACAGCAGCGGCGAGGCCATACTGGCAGTGAACAGCGCCAGCAAGCAGCGCTACATCACCGACGTGATGGTGGTGGGTGCTGAAAAGGACGAGGAGGCCAAGGCCTTGTGCGAGGAATACGCCCAAGACGGCTGGACGCAGCTTCCCACCGACCTGAACGAGGGTTCGGGCGGGCAGTACGTCTATCTGCTCTACAAGACGGGCACCGACCCGGAGCGTGCCATCAAGGACCTGTACCTGCGCTGCGGCACGGGCTTCGGCAGCGACAACAGGCCGGAGACGCTGACGCACCAGGGGCTCACCTACACGCTGGCGGCCTACGACGGCTCCAGCCACATCAAAAGCAACAAGGGCGACCTGAACTCGGGCGTGAACGGCAGCGAAGATATCAACCTCTACTACACGCGGGAGGGCTCGTCGGCTCCCCTCACGCGCCTCTGGTTCGACGGCGAGGAGGCGGGGTGCGTGGGCCGGAACGGCACCACCACGGCCTGCGACCTGAACAAGGGCGCCGGTGGCGACTTCGTCTTCCTGCACATCTCACGCGAGCTGTCGCCCGAGGACTTTGGCGGCGGCACGGGCTCGGCTGACGACCCGTACATCATTGGCACCACGGCCCACTGGAAAGAGTTAGCCGCAAAGGTGGGCCTGGGCGAGACCTACGTGGGACGCTACTTCTTTATGACGGGCTACGTCGATGCCGACGGCATGCAGGTGGGCGGCAACTTCAAGGGAACGTTCGACGGCGCTGGCCGCACGCTGACCTTCAACGCGGGCAGCGAGGCCAACCCGAGGAACCAGGAGTGCGTGGCACCCTTCTACAGCCTGCAAGGGGCTATGATCAAGAACCTGCGCGTGGAGGGCGACATCTACACCAGCCGCCAGTATGCTGCGGGCGTGGCGGCGCAAGTCTCCGGCAGTGAGTCCACCATCCTGGACAATATTGTTTCGGCTGTCAAGATCCACTCCACCGTCGTTGGCGACGGCACGCACGGCGGACTTATCGCCGTGAACTCGGCGCGACTGGAGATCAACAACAGCCGCTTCGAGGGCAGCCTCTTAGGTCCCCAGACGCGTTGCTGCGCCGGCATGGTGGGCTGGACCACGGGGCAGGTACTCTTCTACAACTGCATCGTGGCACCGGCTGAGATTTCCCTCGACTTGTCATGGAGCACGTCCGAAATTATTAATGCCGTGCATTCACAGGATGCCTATGGCAATTTCAGCCGTGCCTTTGCTCGAAATCCTGTCAATAGCACTAGCATATTTGCCACCAAATATCCTGAGCCCGTGTTCACTAAATGCTACTTCACCCAACAGATTGGTGATCCAATATTAGTGCTGGGTCCTCAGGGCAAGCAGCTGTTCAGCGACGTGGCTGTGCCTACGGGCTGCTCTGTCTCCATCGTGGAGGAACCACTAATCACCGTCCACGGCAAGAACTGGTATCCGTCGGGTACGCATATCATCACCCAAGGAAACATGCCGATATTCGGTTACTGGAAGGAGACGAACGGCGCCTTTGTCAGCGACCCCAGCGCGCAAAACGGCTGGCACCTGATTCAGGACGTATCGAGCCCCATACTCGGCCTGTATAACGATCCTATCCGCCCCGAGCCCGAGGATGACTACAACATCTTTGGCACGAAGTACATCTGGCTGTCTCGCCACGACTACCACCTCTATGTCAGCAACGAGTGGCTGAACGAGAACTATCCCAGCTGGCACTTCGAGGACAATGACGCCGATGCCAACATCGTCCTTACGATAGACGGCGAAGATTGCAAGGCCACCATGGCCATCTGGCACTTCGAGAGCGACTACGTGAACGGCAACACCGCCTACATCATGAACGACCTGGTGGGCAACTGGTATGGCCACACGCACCTCATCGGCATCTCCCCTCGCGCCTTCGGTGCCAGCACGGCGCTGAAATACGTACGCTTTATTGACAGCGACGCCTACCTCTACAACCAGAACTCCAAGCTGAAGCTGTTCATCGACAAGGAGGCCTTCTTGGACTGCCCGAACCTGGAGCAGCTGCAGATAGTGCAGTACACCACCGAGGGCACGAACCACTACGAGGCGATGACTCCCGACCAGATAACGTATATCGGTCCCAATGCCTTCACCAACGTGTCGCCGAACTTCACCATCAGCGTACACCGCAGCCAGTACCAGAACTTCATGGCCAGCGAGACGTTCAAGCCCTGGCGCAGCAAGATCGTGGTTCACGAGTTCGACGGAGTGGACTTCACCGAGGAGGGCGTAAAGTACCACGTCTTCAAGGACGCTGAGGAGCGCGACAAGCTGCAGAGCGACGAGGAAGGCAAGGCGGAGATGATGGAGACGCTGAAGTGGTGGAACTCTGAGTACAAGAACTTCAACGCCGCCAACCTGCTGACGACGAATGATGATAAAGACAACGTCTACTATTGCAGCATCGTGGGCGTGGACGACGAGGACATCGACGACGAGGGCGGCGTGATGCGCATCTATAACGACCCGGGTGACACCTATACTTATAAGACCCTCCAGTTAGGACGCGACGCCATCCGCGGCAACTCGCACGTGAAGTACATCGAGTTCTGGCAGACCGCCGGCGACGCGGAGAACTCGTACTCCGACCTGAAGATGGTCATCCCCAACGGCGCGCTGGCGGGCATGTCGAACCTGAAGGAGTTGCGCCTGTTCTACTACGAGCAGGACGGCAAGGACCACTGGACGGCGCTGGGCCCGAAGGACATCATTCCGGGCAACAACATCTTCGGCGTGCCGAGCCCTGACGAAGCTGCCACAATGACCGATGCGACCATGAGGAACATGAAGGCCGGTGCGCCTGAGGACTTCAAGATTATCGTGTCGAGCGACCGCTTCTCCGAGTTCCTGAACGACCCGAACTGGCAGCCCTACATCGGCATGATGGAGTGCCGCGATGACCCGAACGCACAGGGCAAGACGGCCTTCAGCGAGGGCGGCGTTACCTACGACTACGTGACCGCCCCGGGCGGCATCATCCAGACCACGCAGGTGGTGAGCCAAGACGTGTCGTGGTGGATGCTGCCAAAGCTCGTTGCCGAGGTGGCACTGATGACCACTGGCGTCGTCTATGCAGTAAAATCTGGTGGTGTGAAGAGTGCTGAAGCTGCCGCACAGGCTACAGCTGCCAAGATCGTAGCCGAAGGTGGAGCGCCCGTTGGCAGCAAGGTGATCTCCGGGACTACGGTTGATATAGCTACTAATGTTAATAGTTGGGTTAATATCAAACTTTCTCATACTTTATATTATTCCTCTTCAATCTGGACAGCTACGGTGAAAGTTGTCGCAAAAATTGCGGAGGCTGGCGGCGCAGGCATCTATACCTACGCTACAGCTGCTGGGCATCAGCTGATAGGTGCGATAATCGCCCTTTCCGGACTGACTATAGGTGAAGTCGGCCTTCAGATAGGAGAAAACGCCAAGAACCTGGAGCGCCTGAAGGAGCTGGGCGTCGTCAAGAACGGCAAGATTGACATCACGGAAGATGAGCTGAAGGCCATGAGCAACAAGGATTTCCTGCTGCTGGCCACGACCATGAGCAGTGCTTTCCAAATAACTTCTGAGGCCGTCCGCCGCTATCAGGACGAGCTGCTGAACACGCTGAACGAGCAGATGAGCCTGGTGACCGACGGCTGGAACGGCCCCGCCGTGAAGCAGGCCGGCATGAACGCGCTGACCGCCGGACTCATTGCCAAGGAGGCGTGGGGCGGCACTGGCTCGTATAACGCCGAGAAGTTCAACAAGGGTATGCGCGAGCAGATTCGCGCCAACATCAACCAGGCCACCTCGAGGGCTGCGGGCTTCGTGATGGTTCACCCGCAGAAGAACATCGTTCACCACACCTACGTGAAGTCGTTTAACGGGGACTTTTTTGGCAACTGCGTCATCTACGTGGGTCACGACAACGACGGCGACGCCAACACGTCGAGCCGCGTGACCACGTTCGCCAAGAACGCCTTCACGAACAGGACGGATCTGAAGAAAGTGGGGTTCCATGAGAACACGGGCGGCGCTACGAGCGAGTTCTCGTCGTCGTTCATCTGCGCCATCCCCGACTATGCCTTCAAGGGCTGCACGAACCTGACGGAGTTCAGCCTGATTCTCTCAACGGAGGAGAACGGCGAGTACGGCCTGGGCCCGGAGAACTTCATCCTGGCCGGTGACAGCATCTTCTGCGACGTGGATACGCTGAACTTCCACATTATTATAGATGAGGCGCGCAAGGACGAATTCTTAGCCAGTGAGTCGTGGAAGCCGTATGAGAGGTTCTTCCAGTATCGCGAGGCGGTGCCCAAGAACGGCAGTACGCTCAACAACTACGGTGCCTGGTACGCCTACGCCTATGAGGGCAACTCCATCCTGAAGGAGAGCTCAAGCCAGGGCCACACGATCCAGCACGTATTGGTTAACAACCCCGACACGGACTTCCTAAAGGACCACAACGGCGCGCTGAAGATCACCGTGGATATCGGCACAGGCAACAACTACCAGACCGACTACGTGCGCACCGGCGCCTTCCGAGGCAATCAGATGCTGCAGTATGTGAACTTCACCGACCTGGACTACGGTCACAACAACTATTCCGACTTCGACATCGAGCTGAAGGACTACTGCTTTGCCAGCTGCAGCAACCTGAAGTACCTCGACGCACTGTACTTGGTGACCGACGCTGTGCCTAACATCATGAAGCCCATCACGCCGGCGATGCTGAAGATAGGCAAGGGCGTGTTCGACAATACGAACGCGAAGATTCGCATGATGCCAAAGCAGCTGAAGGCGTTCGAGGCCGACGCAAACTGGGCCGCCTACAAGGACCGCTTCATGACCTGCATCGTCAACCCGGGCGACGAATATGTGCGCAACCTCTTAGAGGATCTGCGCTACCATGACTATACGGCATGGGGTACCGACGCCAGGAACTGGGACAAGTACATCGACTTTAGCCGCATACTCGACAAGAGTCAGGGCTTCAACTGGTTCAGCGGCGTCTTCAAAGGCAACGACGACATCCGCTCGTTCGGCGACTTCAAGTACTGCGAGAGCATAGGACTCGACTACATCGGCGTATCGTGGTTCGAGGGCTGCGATAACTTAGGCAACATTGAGCTGCCGAACACCGCACGGCGCATCGAGGCCCGAGCCTTCGCCTCCTGCCCCAGCTTGAGAGCCATCACCCTGCCCACGCAGGTGGCCGAGATTCAGAACGACGTCTTCGCAGGCTGCTCGAACCTGAATACCATCATCGTGCCTTCGGGCAAGCCCGCCACGCTGAAGGGCACCAACCAGTTCGAGAAGAACAGCGGACTGAAGATTTACGTGCCCGACTCGGTGGTCAACCTCTACAAGCAGCAGTGGGCTGAATACAAGGACTACATCGTCGGCATAAGCAAATACCCATTCAGCAAGGTGGTCACCGTGACCGCTCCCGGCCAGCTGGCCGACAAACTGGGCTTGAGCATTGTCGAGGGCAAGTCTGGTGGATGGTCGGCAACGCAGGTGCGCTGGATTAACGGTCCCTACAGCCTGTACGACTCGCTGACGGTCAGCGGCCCGCTGAACGGTCGAGACCTGTCAGTCATCCGCTACATGGCCGGCGCCGACGCGTGGAACAGCGACCCGACCGACGGCAAGCTGCGCTACCTGAATCTGTGGAACGCTCAGCTGAAGAAGGACACCCGCTGGTCGTACAACTGCGATGGCGAGGACGAATACACCGATGCCGACAACAAGGTAGGCGACTACCTGTTCGACTGCTGCACGGCTCTGGAGACCGTCATCCTGCCGAAGTCGGTGACCTACATCGGCGAGAACGTGTTTGACACGGCCACCGGCCTGAAGCGCGTCGCCGTCGGCCGCAACACCACGGAGGTGGAGTGCGACATTCTGCAAGACCTGGATGACTACGGCGGCATCGATGAGCTGGTGTTCCTGACCAATCAGCACGTCACCAGCGACTACAGCGACCCGTGGGAGGCACCCATCCAGAAAGTGTATGTGCCGAGGAGCCAGATGGGCGAATACATGAGCGACGACAAGCTGAGCTCGCGCGCACAGAGCATCACCTCGCTGTTCGACGACGACCACATCCTGTTCCGCACGGCTGACTACGGCGGACTGTTCTTCCCGACGGAAATCCGCGAGGCAGAGAACGTGGAAGGCATCTTCAACGGCGACCTCGAGCTGAAGGACTTCTCGGAGTTCCAGAAATTCCAAGGCGTGAAGTGGCTGGGCGACAAAGCCTTCAGCGGCTGCTCGAACCTGAAGACCATCACGCTGCCCGGCTCTGTGGAGTACATCGGCAAGGGCGCCTTCAACGGCTGCTCGACACTGGACAGCCTGCTCGTCGACTGCGACAGCATCTTCACGCTGGAGCGCGACGTCTTCGAGTCGCTGCCCTCGGACTTCCGCATCTACGTGCCGAAGTCGATGATTGCCAAGTACCAGGAGCGCTGGAGCCAGTATAAGGACCACATCTTCGTGGACGAGCGCGAGTATTCGAACGCCGACATCATCACCGTGACGCTGGACAAGCCGAACACGCTGCACGAGAAGTTAGGCCTGGAGGTAGAGCTGTCAGACTTCTACCACTGGCTGGAGGCCGTGAAGGGCGACTACAGCCACGTCAAGAAGCTGAAGGTGATAGGCCCCATCTCGGGAACCGACTTCGAGCTGATGCGCTACCTGGCCGGCTACACGCTGTGGACGAAGGAGACGAACTACTTCGGACAGTTAGAGTACCTCGACCTGTACGACGCACAGATTGTGGAGACCGACAACGACGGCTCGGAAGAGACCGACGGCGGCGTGATCCGTCAGAATGCCAGCATGACCGACAACGTGATGCACAAGCACGCCCTGAAGAAGGCCATGAAGCTGAAGACGCTCATCCTGCCGAGGACGTGTAAGGAGATTGAGAAGCGCGCCTTCCTGCAGTGCGACAACCTGGAGACGGTGGTCTTCGGCGATGACATGGAGGAAATCGACTGGACGTGCTTCGACGACTGCAGCCAGATGCGCTATACCTACTTCCTGTGTACCAAGAAGCCGAAGATTACCATCGACTCGCGCTACTGGTTCGACAACGACTACAGCCCGACGTGCGACGCCATGTATGTGCGCCCGAGTCTCTACCGTGACTATCTGGACGATACGGACTACACCACCGAGCACCGCACCGTGAAGTACACGAACCTGATATCGAAGGGTGCATTCAACGACGACGAGGCCTTCTGCGCCTTCGCACAGCATGCTGTCTCGTCGCTCAACGACCTCGTGATGGTGAGGTCGGTGGACGGCTGGTTCGACAACCACCACGCCATCAAGGATCTGACCACGCTGCGCTACACCAAGGTGGGACGCCTGAAGAAGAACGACTTCGGGAAGCTGACACAGCTGGAGCGACTGGCCGTGTCGCTGAACACCGACAGCATCGAGGCCGGAGCCTTCCAGAACTCGCAGAACCTGCGCTTCGTGGACTTCCTGGCCGTGGAGTCGTCGATGGCTGAGAAGCTGAAGGACGGCGGACTGGCCGACCTCGGCATCGACCTGCAGAAGACGCTGGCATACGTGCCGCTGACCTACGGAACGACCGAGGAGACGAACGTCGTCACCGGCAGCGCTGACAACGGACTGATAGCCCACAACTACCGCCTATACGACGGATGGGACTACACCGTGCCTTACGCCTTCCAGACCAAGACGGTGGAGAACTCGCGCACACTGCCTAAGAGCGACGCACCGTACACCGTCTGCGTGCCATACACGATGGAAGTACCTTACGGCTGCAAGGCTTACACGCTGAGCGACCGCGATGGCAACCAGTTGGTGTTCAAGGAGATTGAGGGTCAGATGGAGGCCATGCAGCCCTATCTGGTGAAAGTGTTCACGGAAGGACTTGACGCCGACAACCCGGCCGCCAAGCTGAACTCGGACATCGCCCAGGAGATACCGTCGAGCGGCGGCAGCACCTTCGGACGACAGGTGGACGGCTGGGGCTACTCGCTGCGCGGCACCTTCGACATGATCGACAACCAGACGGCGCACGAACTCTACGCCTACGTGCTGAAGAGCGACGGCAAGTGGTACCTCGTCGGTAACGACACCGAGGCCCACCGCAAGGCATACATCCCCGCCTACCGTGCCTACCTGCTGCTGAGCGGCGGCTACGGCACCCGCGCGGCAACCCTCGACATGGAGCTGGAGGACAACCCAACCGCCATCGAGGAGCCTGAGATCGAGACCGTCAAGACCGTCGACCGCGACGGCACCGAGTAGATCTTCGACCTCAGCGGCCGCAAGCTGGTCCGTATCCCCGACACCGGCATCTACATCTTGAACGGACGTAAGTATATTAAAAAATGATCGCTTATGAAAAAGTATATTTGGATAATGCTCGCTCTGCTCGCCTTCACGGCGTGCAGCAGCGACGACGACGACAACAAGGTCGAGAACCTGACCGTGCAGCAGCTCGCCGGCCTCTGGGCTGCCGACTACGCCGAGAACAAGACCGAGGGCGAACTGCACTGGACCCGCGTCGTGGCGGACTACCTGTTCCGCGCCGACGGCACCGGCTACTACGAGTGCTTCCTGATGGACGGCGACAACTACGTCGGCGCTGAGTCCGCACGCGGCGAAGACGGCGAAGGCCACTTCCACTACACCATCAGCGGAAACACCGTCACCGTCACCATCGACAAGACCGGCGAGACATGGACGCTGACCTATGCCGACGGCAAGCTCTCCGACCCGGAGCGCATCGCCTTCCAGAAGGCCACCACCGCCCAGCAGACACTCGTCGAGCAGCTCTACGGCGAATGGCAGAAGGCCAACTCCGGCACCAAGGACGACGGCACGACCGTCAAGACCGACGTCACCGACAGCTACACCGACGAGCCTGCCCGCGTCCGCCAGCGCTAACCGCGCCCCCTCTCGCTTTACCTTATTCTATATAAGGGAAGCCCTCTCCCTGCCGTCGAGAGTTCGACTCCCTCGGCGGCAACAAAGACGAAACAAAATCCCCGGTGGGAAAAAGAGAAGACAATAAATAACAATAAAAACAAACATCACTATGCGAACGAATGTATTATGTATCGTGGCTGCTCTGCTGCTGATGGTGCAGGGAGCCTGGGCGCAGGACGCCACATTGATTGACGGCGTCTATTATGTGTTGAACAACGAGGAGAAGACGGCGGAGGTCGTCAGACCCAGTGGCTTCAGGTATCAGGGCGACATCGTGGTGCCCGATACCGTGAAGCAGGACGGCACCAGCTATGCTGTGACCTCACTCGGCGAAGGGGCCTTCATGCAATCAAAGCTGACGTCGGTGCAGTTGCCGAAGCAGACGCTGCGCGTCATCGGACCGTATGCCTTTCTCGAGTGCAGCGGGCTGACCGAGATCGACGTTCCGGAGACCGTGACCACCATCGGCGAAAGCGCCTTTGAAGCCTATCACCTGAAGCGCATCAGCATCCCCGCCAGCGTCACGGAGATGGGCGATAATGCCGTCGGCGCGTGTCCGGAACTGGAGAGCGTCACCCTGGTCGAGGGCAACACGCACTTCGGCATCTTCGACGGCGTGCTGATGGACAAGGCCCAGACGCGGCTGATCTGCTATCCCGCCAAACTGGCCGGCAAGGCGTACACCGTGCCTACGACGGTGACCAGCATCGACAAGGAGGCCTTCCGATACGTTGCAAACCTGACGTCGGTCACGATTCCGGCCTCCGTGACGAAACTGGTGTATGGTATGTTCTATAAGGCCTCGTCGCTGACTGAAATCAACATCGACCCCGCCAATACCACCTACTGCTCGGCGGACGGCGTGGTCTATAGCGCCGACAAGGATACGCTGTTGATCTATCCCGCCGGCAAGACTACTAAGTTCTATACCCCGGATTTCCCAGTGACAACCATTGGCTCAAGCGCATTCTCCTACGCATCCCATCTGCTGACGATTGCCATCCCCGAGGGTGTCGCCACCATCCGACAGTCCGCCTTCTACAGTTGCACCTCGCTGCGGGAAGTCAGTTTCCCGGAGTCCATCACAACTATCGAGTTAGCTGCATTCGGCCAATGCGAGTCGCTGGAGTCCATCGTCCTGCCCCCGAACATCACCGAGGTTACGACGACCCTGTTCTTCCAATGCAAGTCTCTCCGCAGCGTGACCATCCCTGCCTCCGTCACCAACATCGGCTTGACTCCCTTTGTGAAATGCCCCAGTCTGACGGAAATCACCTGCCTGGCCACTACGCCCCCGACGCTGCACATGATGGCTTTCTTGCAGTTGGCGCAGGCGGACATCACCCTCTACGTGCCCGAGGAGGCCGTCGAGACGTACAAGGCCACGCCCGTGTGGAAGGACTTCAACGTGCAGGCGATTGCTGGGGCAGGAGTTAAAGAAGTTAGAGAAGTTACAGAAGTTAAAGACAATAGCAGGTACACGCTCGACGGTCGCCGCCTCGACGGCAAGCCCGCCCAGCGCGGAGTCTATATCCACGGAGGCCGCAAGGTCGTGATTAATAACTAAATTTTCTTCACAGACAATAGTATAACGAAACGAATATGAAAACAAAGCTATTTCTATTGATAATTGCCGCGCTGCTGATGACCGCGCAGCGGGCGTGGGCCGATTACGTCACCGACATCGTGGTGATCGGGCATGATAGTGAACGTCAGTTAGGGTATCTGTACGATAACTACAAGGGCGCGGGCTGGATAGGCCTCGACAAGGACCTGAACGACGGCGCGGGCGGACACTACATCCACCTGGTCTATAAGACGAACAATAGTCCGCAGAACAGCGGCACGCCCATCACCGACCTCTACCTCTGGTCGGCTCCTTACGCAGGCCCCAACAGCCTGGTACACAACGGCCGCACCTATTACAGGGTGGGCGCCGACGGCGACGACACATTCAAAAGCCACGCCGGCGACATGAACTGCGAGGCCGGCGGCAACTGGATACAGCTCTACTACACCAAGGACCAGTTCAAGCCCCAGCGCCGCCTCACCGGCATCTCCGTCGACGAGAACGCGTCGGGCTGCGTGGGCGAGAACGGCGGCTCCACGCCCAGCGACCTGAACCGAGGCGCCGGCGGCGACGACATTTTCCTGCACTTCAAGACGGAGTACGTCTCCTGGGGTGAACACTGTGCCGGTTCGTTCAGCCACGTGGACGGCAACACCATCTACATCGAGAGCGAGGGTGAACTCGCCAAGCTGGCGCGCGACGTGAACGGCGGCAACAATTATCTCGGCAAGACGATCGTCCTGAACCGCGACCTCGACTTGTCGGAATACGCCTGGGACCCCATCGGCGACAGATACTGGGTCGATGATCATTTAGGCTACATCGACAATTCGAGATGGGTCGTCAAGCCTTTCAAGGGCAACTTCGACGGCAGGGGGCATACCATCCGCGGACTCTTTGTGGACAGGAATGATGATTGTGTCGGCCTGTTCGGCTGTATTGCGGGTTGGGGCAGCATTAAGGGTGACAGGAGCGGGACGGGCTGCGAATGGATCAAGAACCTGAACATCACCGGTGCCTACGTCCATGGTAACAACCACGTGGCCGCCCTGGCGGGGTATTCCTTTGGCGGGCGGTTCTACATCGAAAACGTGGTGGTTCAGGGCCGCATTTCCGGAAGCAACTATGTGGGCGGCATCGTCGGCTACGGCGATAATGAGGTTTGGCTTTCCGGCTCGTATATTGTCTCCATCAGGAACTGTGCGAATCTCGGATACCATGTTTCCGGTAACTATTCAGGAGCCATCTACGGCTATCTCGAAGATAAAGGCCCTACAGCCAACCAGGCAAACTACTACGCCAATTTCATCTCGCCCGGCAACAGCAATGTGTACCGCCTCAGTGCCGTGCGCCACAACACGCTTCCGGAGGGCATCAAACTCAACGTCAGTTCCGATGCCTGCTACTGGCTCGACGACGTGCCTTATTGCAAGAACGGGGCGACGGTGAGTTACGAAGCGAGCAACAGCTCGTTCTACTACGACCTCACCGGCACGTCGATGGATGGCGAGCAGAAGGGGCTCAAACACAGTTTCACGACCGCTGAAGACACCGACTACACCATCGACGTGGTCTACGACGCGACGGGCATTACCGGCAGCGGCACCGAGGCCGACCCCTATCTGCTGACCGCCGACAGGCAGTGGACACAGCTCCTCAACATGTACAGCCAGGGCCGGAGGTTTAACGGCACGGGCTTCAAGCTCGGCGCCGACATCAGCGTGTCGGCACTGATGCCGGAATTCGGCGGCACCTTCGACGGCGACGGCCACACGATGAACGTCAGCCTGACCGCCACCAACAGCTACTGCGCGCCCTTCCGCTTTGCCCGTAACGCCACCATCAAGAACCTGCACACGGCGGGCACCATCACTACCGACAAGACGGGCAGCGCGGGTCTCGTGGGCAGGGCCTACGGCACCACCAGCATCACCAACTGCCGCAGCAGCGTCAGCATCCTCAGCAGCACGCCGGGCAACGGCAACCACGGCGGCCTGGTGGGCACCGTCAGCGGTGAAGATGTCAGCGTCAGCATCGACGGCTGCCTCTTCGACGGCAAGATACTGACCGTGGGCGACGCCGCCACCACCGGCTGCGGCGGCATCGTGGGCGAGAAGGGTAACCGCTCCAAGCTGTCCATCACCAACAGCCTCTACGCCCCGGCCCCACTGGCCGACGGCGAGCACGAGACGGCTGACTACAGCGCCACGCTGGTACGCTACACCGACGGCGTAGTCCCCAGCATCAGCAACTGCGGCTACAGCCGTCCGCTGGGCACGGCCCAGGGTGCAAGCGGCACCGACACCCAACCTACAGGCATCGGCAACGCCGTGGCGACCTACAGCGTCAGCGGCATCACCAGCTACGACGAAGGCATAGAGTGCGACGGCTGGTGGTACATGAAATCGGACAACGTAGAGCTGGCCGACAACGCCCCGAACAGCAGCCTGATCAGCGAGACGGCCGGCGCGAACGGCGATCAGCCGGTAGATGTAACCCTTCAGGGCCGCACGTTCTACGCCGACAACTGCTGGAACACCCTCTGCCTGCCCTTCGACGTGACGCTGGCAAGCTCGCCACTCGCCGGAGCCGAGGCACGCACACTGAGCGAAGCCACGCTCAGCGGCGGCACGCTGACGCTGAACTTCAGCGAGCCCGTCACGACGCTCATCGCCGGCACGCCATATATCATCAGGTGGGATCCGACGGCGGTACACGACGATTACGTCATCCGGACTGCCCAAGACTGGAACGACTTTGCCGCAGCAGTGAACAGCGGCAGTGACTACAGCCTGAGGACCGTGCATCTGGTGGCCGACATCACCGTCTCGACCACAGTAGGTACCAAGGAGCATCCCTTCAGAGGCTCTTTCGACGGCAACGGCCACACGCTGACCTTCAACACGACTGCCGACGAAGATTACTGTGCACCGTTCCGTTACGTCAAAGATGCCACCATCAAGAATCTGCACACAGCAGGCACCATCATCTTCTCCAGCATCGGTTTCGGCTCAGGTCTTGTGGGAATCAACAGTGGACCGCTCACTATCGACAACTGCCGCGTCAGCGTCGACTTCGTGGATAAGAATGGAGGCAGCTTCTGCGGCGGCTTCGTAGATTATATAGGTCCTGAAAAAGGCCAAAACATCACGAATAGCATCTTCGATGGCACTTTCATCAACGAAAGTAACACGAAATCGACGTTCGCTGGTTTCAAGATGGCCGTGCTCGTAGACTATATGCATTACACCAACTGCCTGTCTAAGCCCAAGAACATCGCGGGGGATGTTGCTTATACCCCGTTCAGTCAAGCTTTGTCGATGCAAGCGACGTTCACGAACTGTTACTATTCTGAGGAATTCCCAATGACAAAGACTCAAGGCACGCCCGTCGGCTCGATGACCAGCGAAGAGCTGACCGCTGCCCTCGGCGACGGCTGGCAGGTGACGGACGGCGAGGTGCTGCCCATCATGCAGGTGAACAACCCCGGTAGCAGCATCCTGAATCCCATCTTCTACGGCGCCGCCATCACCGCCACCCAGCCACTCGGCATCACGCCGGGACTCGCGCCCGGCACTGAGGGCGACGGCTGCGTCACCTTCCTTGGCACCTACGACCCCGTGACGATCGGCCCCGAGGGCGACAACACCAAGCTCTACTTCAGCGACAATAATACGCTCTACTGGCCCAACGGCGCCATGACCATCAACCCCTTCCGCGCCTACCTGCAGCTGAACGGCGCCACCGCACAGACCCGCAGCATCGTGCTGAACATCGGCGACGAGACGACGGCGATAAGCCTCACCCCCGGCCCCTCTCCCGTGGGCGAGGGAAGTGATGCCTGGTACTCGCTCGACGGTCGTAAACTGCAAGGCAAGCCCACCGCTAAGGGCATCTATATCTATAATGGACGTAAATATATTATTAAATAATGTGTAACATGAAGAAGTTTTTCCAATGGATGATGGCCGCCTCGGCGGCCGCTCGGCCGAAGGACGCTTGCAAGGCAAGAACAAAGAAACAACAAGATTATTAATTTATAAGTAAGTGAACACAATTAGTTTGTATTATCCAGAATGCAAGATGGGGTGGCAGAAAGTCTGTCACCCCTTTATGTATGTCCGATTCTATGCGCTTTTGAGGACATACATAAAGTAAGTCCCTACGATTGATAGGGACTTACTTTATGCAAATATGGACTTTTGGGTTAGTCTATTTGCGCTAATTTGTTGTCAGAGCCAAGCACGTCGATGATCTTGTGCTTGTACATCTTCTCCATCTCGTCGCGAGCGGGGCCGCAGAACTTGCGTGGGTCGAACTCACCGGGCTTGTCGTGCAGAACGCGGCGTACGGCAGCGGTGAAGGCCAGACGCGAGTCGGAGTCGATGTTAATCTTGCAGACGGCGCTCTTCGAGGCCTTGCGCAGCTGCTCCTCGGGAATGCCGATGGCATCGGGCAGCTTGCCGCCGAGAGAGTTGATCTCGTCGACATACTCCTGGGGAACGGAGCTGGAGCCGTGGAGAACGATGGGGAATCCGGGCAGCTTCTCCATCACTGCGTCGAGCACGTCGAAGGCCAGGGGAGGCGGAACGAGCTTGCCCGTCTTCGGGTCGCGTGTGCACTGCTCGGGGGTGAACTTGTATGCACCGTGGCTGGTGCCGATAGAGATGGCCAGGGAGTCGCAGCCTGAACGCTGTGAGAACTCGATCACCTCCTCGGGCTTGGTGTAGTGGCTCTCGGCGCTCGACACCTCGTCCTCAACGCCTGCGAGCACGCCCAGCTCTGCCTCGACGGTCACGTCAAACTGGTGTGCATAGTCCACCACCTTTTTCGTCAGTGCGATATTCTCCTCGAAGGGCAGGTGGCTGGCGTCGATCATCACGCTCGAGAAACCGTAGTCGATGCAGCTCTTGCAGGTCTCGAAGCTGTCGCCGTGGTCAAGGTGAAGCACAACCTCAGGATGCTTGCATCCCAGCTCCTTGGCGTATTCCACAGCCCCCTGTGCCATGTAGCGCAGCAGGGTGGCGTTGGCATAGTTGCGGGCACCCTTTGATACCTGCAGGATGACGGGACTCTTCAAGTCGCTCGAGGCCTTGATGATGGCCTGGAGCTGCTCCATGTTGTTGAAGTTGAATGCGGGGATGGCATAACCGCCGTTGATGGCACGCTTGAACATCTCTTTGGTGTTCACGAGGCCTAAACTCTTGTAATCTACCATGATGATTTTTTTTGATTTTAATAATTGCCTATTGTTGTTGTTCTCGTTTTGTGAGGGCAAAGATAGCAAATTCTTTCGTAACACGGAAGGAATTGTGATTCAGAATGTGCAGTTTTCACGGATTTTAAGTTTTCCGGCTGTCTCTTTGCCTGTGGAGTGGTGGAAAATGCAACATATAGTTGGCAAATGCGGTGGCCTTTACTTCCGTAGATACCTTACATACTCGCAGGCGGCAAGCAGGAAGGCTCCCACGCCGAAGTTGGCCTGGCTGTTGGCATCGACCTTCTGTCCGGGGATGGCCCGTTCGCCTATGGGCTGGACGTAGCCCACACGACCGTCGGCCTGGAGGGCTGTCTTGGTAAGGTATCGCCATGCTCGGTCAATGACGGGCTTGTACTCGCTCTTTCTCAGGTAGCCGTTGTTGACGCCCCAGAGCAGGCCGTAGCAGAAGAAGGCGGTGCCCGACGTCTCAGGGCCTGGCGCCTGCTTGGCGTCCATCATCGAGCGTGTCCAGTAGCCCTCGGGCTGTTGCAGGCTTGCCACTGTCTGCGCCATGCGGGTGAACTTGTGTACGAACCACGGCTTCCTGACGTAGTCCTCGGGCATGTCCTGGAGCACCTTGGCCAGTCCGGCCAGCACCCATCCGTCGCCTCGCGCCCAGAAGTCTTTCTTCCCCGATGCCGTCTTGTGCTTGGGATAGACGTACTTGCCGTCGCGGAAGTAGATGCCTGTCTCCTCGTCGTACATTATGCTGTCGGAATACAGCAGGTTGGAGTAGAGCTTGTCCAAGAACTTGGCGTCGCCGGTAAGCAGGTACATCTTGGTCATCACCGGCATGACCATGTACAGTGCGTCGGCCCACCACCAGTAGTCGTTGTCGCGCGAGTCGGCCTCATAGCCCATCACCTCGCGTGCCCGAGCCACGCGCCGTTCGTCACGCTCTATATTATATAGGTCGATGTAGGTCTGGAAGCATATCTGCCAGTCGCCGAAGAGCACATAGTCCTGCCCTTCGCCGTACTGTTTGTACTTCCACTTCTTGGGGTCGGCCTCTGTGGCTCCCATCCACTTGTTGTGTTCTGCCCATCGTATGCTGTAGTCGAGCATGCGCTGATTGCCGGTCAGCTTGTAGGCCTCGACGTTGCCGGTGTGGTAGGCGGCATTGTCCCAGAAGGCTCTCACCTCGGCCTTGTTGTTCTGTTGCCAGTAGTTGTTCACCTTTTCAATCATGCTGATAACGCCGGAGGCAGCGTCGCCCCTGGCTTTGGCTTTCGCCCCCGCCCATGCTAATGTGCAGAGCAGCAGTGCAAGTAGTTGTCTCTTGGTCATTGTCTTGGATTGTTGGTTTTTTATGTGTTGTCTGTCATTGTCCTCCTAAGCGTCCGAAGTATTCTATCACGCTGTCCCACGTCTTGAACTCGTCGCTGCCCAGCTCTATGGGTGTGGCCATAGGCTCCGGCTCCTTGCCCGGCCACCTTGCTCCGCACGTGGCCTGTATCAGGTAGTCGCCGTAGAGCAGGTGGCGCTGGTCGGCAATGATTGTGTGCCCCCATGCCGGCACGCCGATGTGCCCTGTCAACCTTTCCTTGAGCTGCATGATGCCCTTGCCCGTCATGTCGAACGACACGAAGAACACCTGATAGTGCTCGATGAGCATTCTCACGGCCTTCTGGGCCGACGGGCGCACCTGTCCGTCTGCCTGCCACAGCGTCTCGGTGCCTATATATACTATGGGGCGCTCGCGGTGCTCCTGGCGGTCGTCAATCCATCTGATTACTGGCACCACCGACTGCATGAACGAGTGGTCGTTCATGCGGTGTTCCCCATGGAAGGAGATGGATTGCCGATAGGGGAAAATGCCCTTGGTGTCCACCAAGTCGTCGTTGTCGCCGAAAAGGCCGTAGACGCGGTGCTGCTCATCCGGCTCGCCTGCGTGGGCGAAGTTCTGCTCGCTTACTGCCCGGTATTCCTTCACCAGCGCCTTGTCTACGTAGAACTCCTGCACACCGTCCTGCCGCGGGCTGAAAAACTGCTGTTTGCCCGTCAGCCCGTGCTCCTGCATGGTGTCGGCTATTCTGAAGGCCGGATTTATCAGTATGCGGTCGTAGCCGTAGAGCTGCTCGGCATACATGCCGCCCATCGATGTGCCTATTATCAGGTCGGGCTGCTCTCTCTGGCATAGAGACAGCAGCAGGTCGATGGCATCCCCCGGGTGTATGGGCAGGTCGGGAGCCACCACCGTGGCTCCCGGCAGCACCGTCCGTATGCGTGTCACCGTGCCCGACTGTCCGCTGCTGCCAAAGCCGTGCACATACATTATCTTCTTTCCGTCGAACAGCTCTGGAAACTGCTTGATATATGGGTTGTTAGTCATTGTTGCCATTGCAGATTGTTTCCTCCTGTTTTTTGTAATCGGTCGCAATTCTGTTGCAAAGATAACTCTTTTTCCTCAAACGGCAATGGATTACGCCGAAAAAACTACAACCTGAGTGGTTGTAAGACGCAGAAGGCGTCGTTGAATAAAAACGACAACCAAGACAACTAATACAACATATCTTAACTCCGAGGACAGCGGTTGCTTTCTCATTCTGTTGTCCAAGTTGTCCGAGTTGTCGTTGAATAATTATAAACCGCAGCTCGTTATTTCCTCGCGCGCGTATTATATAATAAGGTATATCTCTGCCGCCGCCCCCTTTTTATGCTACTTTTGGAGAAGTTTTTAACCAAAAATGATATTTTTTTCAAAAAATGTTTGGTAGTTTAAGAAACTATTGTTACATTTGCAGGCGATTGGTGCACTGTATACCTACGTCACTGGTCACTTTTATTGGAAAATGAGAAGCGTTATGCTTCATCTTGTGTCTTGAAACCTAGGAAA
Source organism: Prevotella sp. (assembly GCA_017449025.1). Taxonomy (GTDB): domain Bacteria; phylum Bacteroidota; class Bacteroidia; order Bacteroidales; family Bacteroidaceae; genus Prevotella. The sequence goes on from JAFSKJ010000021.1 coordinate 30,661, forward strand.
TTTCAAACGCAAACAAGATGACATGATGGCTACTCACGTGTATAGCGTGGGATTGTGTCATTACATCTTTTTGCAGTGGTTATCCTAGGACCTCAAGACAGAGATTGAAGATTTCAGTCTCACGCTTCCGTGGTCGATAACCAAAAAGAAAAAGGTTATGTGCATGAGGGACTGCATGTGCAGAGAGAAGTAAAGCATGCATAAGAGCAGCAATACTATTTTTAACAACCAGGCTACCACCCATGTGTCATTCATGGAGCGATGTCGCATGTTATGCGGCCACATGCCATTTAGATAGTCTTGGGAAATCTGCTGCCCATACAGTTTAACAACGACAATATATAGGTAACATTAATATTAACAAAATCAAGTAAAGTTATGAAAAAGAATGTTGTTTACTCATTAGCAGCTCTGTCTGCAATTCCCGTAGCAACAAGTGCAGCTCCTGCCGACGTCAGTACCATTGACCTCATCCAGAGCAAGTGGCAAGGAACAGGCTTGAACTACGACAACAATGGCACAGTAGTAATCAGTCCGTCGGGCGACCCCATCGAGCAGGCAGTAGGCAAGCTTCAGCAGGGTTCCTACGTGTTCAAGTACAATTTCATCGAGACCGACGGTAGCGATATCATCATCGAGGTGGGTGGCGTAACCACAACCATCGAAGCCGCCAATACAGGTGTGGCTGAGATTGAGTTCACCCTCAGTGCCGAGGAGATGGTAACCGTCAAGGTAAGCTCCGCCGACAACAAGGCTTTCTCGATTGGCGACATGAGCGTTGAGTTGCGCTTCGACTTCGACCAGGCTATTGCAGACCTGAAGAAGATGGCCGATGACGAACTCTACCGCATACAGCTGTACAAGCAGGGAAAGACTGAGGACGACCAGAACAAGGTTAACTTCTACGACCTGACACAGGGCGGCTCCGTTGACCAGATGATTCAGGAAATCGTAGACAATCCCAACTACGAGACTTATCAGAAGTATCAGCTCTACGACCTCAAGGACGACGAGAATCCCATCAACAAGAAAATTATTGAAAGCGCCAAGAAGGCTGCTGCCGATGAGGACGAGTATGAAGCCAAGCTTGCCGACGAGATGCTGAAGGAAATTGAGGATGCCAATACGGAAATCAGCAATCTCTCGCAGTATTCGCAAAAAGCGCTGAACACAACTTCTGCCGCAATCAAGAAAGACATCGAGGCTTATAAGAAGGCTGCCCAGGATGCTGCTGCAAAAGGCAAGTATCCTGCCTACGACCTGAATGCCACAACCAATGCCGACTATCTGAAGAAGCAAAAAGCCCTGCAGAAGCGCATTGACAACCTCAACAAAGCCATCGAGACAGCCAAGAACGCCAACAGCGACAACGACGCTGCCTACAATGCGCTCAAGACCCAGCTCGACGATGCTCAGGCCGGATATACAGGCAATCGCAACCAGCTTGAGGAGGCTCTTTCCGACGAAGCTTACGATCGTGAGTTTGGCGACACAGAGGAGGCTGGCAAGTACAACCGCTACAAGCAGATTCTTGAGGATGCCATCACCGAGCTTGACGCACAGGCCAACATCATCCGCCAGCTCAACAAGGAGAATGAGAAAGACCACACTGACGGTACAAGCGTGGCTAACCAGCAGTCCATCAGCGACAGAATAGCTGCTGCCGACGCAGAGATTGATAACATACTGCAGAAGTACCTGAACCGCCAAGGGAAACTTGACTACGCATTGCAGGCCAAGATTGATGAGCAGAAGAAGCTGGACGATCAGCTGGCTCTGTACAGTGATGTCGTGAAGAATCTGGGCAAGAATCCTTACGGAACCCCATGTAACCCTGAAAATATCAAGAAGGTACAGGATGCCATCAATACCCTGATTCAGAAGATTGACAAGGCCAACAATGAGGCTGATCCTGACAATACAAAGCTCGAGGATCTTGACATTACCAGCAACACGAGCGACATTGATGCCAAGTTCAACGCAATGAAGCAGATTGCCGACGTTGACCAGCAGAACTATGAGGCTTGGGAAGCACAAGTAGAACTGTATAACGGTCTGCTCAAGAACTTCAACGATGGCAAGGCAGAAGCCAAGGCTCTGACCTACGATCCTTACTTCGGTGCGCGCTCGCCATACGATAAGTATCAGTCGAAGTATGAGGGTACATCGTCGACGAATGCTGTGCCCAACCCGCTCCAGATGCAGCTTAACAACATCAAGAGCACCATACAGGCTCAATACAACAACTACTTCACTTCTACTGTTAATAACCCATACCGCACCAGCGGCCCAGTGAAGAACGACGCTTCCATCAAGAATAGCATTACTACTTCTCAGGGCGACCTCGATGCCACTAACACCAACATTAAGGAGTCTACGGAATACTACAACCATCTGGCAGAAAAGGTGGCTGGATATGATTCCGACCTTAAGGCTGTGACCGACAAGGTGAAGGATCTCGACATCTACACTAAGGTGGTTACGCGCAATAATGAAACTGTGCCCGATGCAAATCAGCCTGTCAAGGGTAATACCTATCAGGAGAAGATCAAGACCGTGCAGGATCAGATCGACGCCATCAGGAACAAGGTGAACAGCTATTGGAACGACAATCAGCCTGGCAAGAACTACAAGTGGTTCGAGGTGCCTTACGGAAACGGCATCAAGGGTATTGCCGACGACGCAGCCACCTCTATCGACGACCAGACAAAGTCGCTTGATGACAACTATGAGCAGGATCAGACACGTTTCGACCAGATTCAGGCCTCTATCGTGCTCGAGGAGCTTATGGCAAGCGTTGACCAGCAGATTAAGGATGCCACCGACCGTCTGACGGAAATTGAGAACGCCCAGGACACCGACCCGTTCACACAGGGCATTCAGGACGATCGCGCTAAGCTCCAGGAGAAGCTTGCTGAAATCAAGGAAGCGGTGGACAACTCAGGAGCTGACGCTGCACTGGCTTCCGACACGGATATTGAAGACGACATCGCTGCCATTGACATCCTCTCAAAGGCCAGCGCCGAACTTGAACTGCTCAAGGACAATCCTGACGAGGACGAACTTGACATCACCAAGCTCGAGAAGCGCGTTGATGACGCACAGAAGAACTTCGCAGCCAACAAGGCCATGACCGACCTCTGGAAGAAGGTTAAGAAAGCACTCGACAAGGCCAAGACCGACGCTCAGACCGAAGACCCCGATGCCGGCACAAAGCACTGGCAAGATCCTGTGCTCAAGGGATACGAAGACCAGCTCAACACCATCAAGGAGAATATCGAGAAGTACAATGCCGACGGCGATGCCGTCAAGTATAAGGATGCTGTGACCCAGCAGCTCAAGGACCTCCGCAAGGACATCAATGCCGTGAAGCAGCAGGTAATCAACAACCTTGACTGCTATGAGGGAGATGCCGACAAGGAAATCAAGGGACTTCTGGCTTACGAGCAGGATGTACAGAATGCATTCGACGAGGTTTCGTTCAAGATTGCTTCCATGGACATCTCGTCTACTCGCGACGACTACCAGGCAGAGCTGACAGAGAAGAAGAACGAACTCATCAGAAGAACCACCAGCATCAGGGAACGCTACGATAACGGCGAGTACGAGAAGGGAACTACCGACCCGCAGTATATAGAGGATGTGGCTGCACTCTTACAGTTGGAGGCCGACATCTACGAGATCTACAAGAAGCAGCAGGATGGATACAACGCCCAGATTGCCGCCGACAATGCTGCTGTGCTCGAAAACATCAAGAAGGCACTGCAAGAGGCCCAGAACGCATTCAATACAGCCAACAACACGCTCAAGACCTACGACGACCTTGAGACAGAGAACCTGCAGACCGCTGTGGCACAGGCTATGCAAGAGTGCGAAAACCTCAACCAGCTGCTTAAGGTATATCCTACCAACCTGGATAACTTTGGCAAAACCATCTTCGATGCTTACCAGAAGCTGGTTCAGGAGAATGCAAAGGCTGATATTGACGAGCAGAAGCTCTTCGATCCCGAGGAGAACTACAAGGCTACAATCAAGAAGGACTATACTGACAAGATCAACAAACTGTTCAGCGACTTCAAGACCAAGGTCACTCAGTATCTCCAGGCTGCCATCAAGGCCGACGTGGACTATGCCAAGCAGCAGTATGCAGCTGCCGAGAACAGCATCAAGACTCCTAACAATTACGAGACCGACTTCGGCCAGAAAGACGCATTCAAGAACTGGTTCAACCAGAAAGACAAGAACGGCGATGCTGGCATCAAGGATCTCTACACCAAGGCCGACGACCTGGCCAAGCATCCTGAGGATGCCCAGAACATCAAGGATCTTGACGTTGTCATGTCGAAGCTGTCGAAGGAGAATGTTGACCGTCGCATCAAGACCATGAAGAACGAGGCTGCCGACAAGGTGGAGAGCAATTGGCTCAGCATCATGCAGAAGGAGGCCAAGGACGGAAAGGCTTGGATTGCAAGCAACATTTCTGATGAGAACGAGAACAAGCAGGCTTGGATTGAGCAGTTCAATAAAGAGGTGGAAGACTATGTTGACCCGGCCCAGAAGCTCTACGATGATAACAAGGAGCCTGAGGAGCTGCCCGCAGTCTATGCCCAGATTAAGAACTTCTACAACAAGTTCCACAACAAGAACATCTACTATCAGCTCAAGAAGGGACTGGAGCAGTATAATGCCTACGTCAATGCCCTTGACCAGGCTCAGACTGCCCTTAACAACGCTATCAAGGAGGTTGAGAAGTATGAGGTGTCTGGACAGATGAAGGAGAGCTATCTCAACGGATACCAGAAGGATATTGACAAGAAGCGTGCCGACGCCGCCCAGTATCTGGCCGACGGTGAGGCATTCGACAAGCTGAAGTCTACCTCCGATGTGACAACGCTCAAGAACAACATCAACAATGTATTGCAGTCGCCACTTTACGAGGCAGAGAACACTCAGCTGCTTGCCGACATCAAGGACCTTGAGCAGGAGTTCAACCGCTTCGCCAACGACGTGGTGGTCACCAATCCCGACGCTTACGAGCAGTTGGTACAGAACTACAAGAAGAGTATCGACAAGATCAAGAGCGACCTGGCTTCTACGTACGCTAACAACAAGCCGACAAAGCTCTCTTATTACAATCCGTCGGCACTGCTGCCCTACGAGAAGCGCATTGCAGAGCTGCTCGCAGAAATCAACAAGGCCAACGATGCCGCACAGGCTGCACGCGTGGTCAAGCTGCTCAACGAGAAGATTGCTCAGCTCGAACAGAAAGCCAAGACCCTTGAAGGCGAGGAGTTCGACCAGGAGGTACGCGACACCTATCAGACCGACATCGACCGTGCCAACACCGAGATTGGTAAGGTGAAGAAGGTTGTCACCGACAATGCACAGCAGATAATGTTCTACCGCGACAAGGCCGAGAGTGAAATTGCTGCCATCGACAAGTGGCTCGACGAAGTCATTGCCAAGGCCGATGCCGACCAGAAGGCTCTTGTGGCTAAGAGAGCTGCCAACGACGCGGCATTCAACACTCTTAACACCAAGCTCGACGATTTGCGCAAGAAGGTTGCCGACTCACAGGCTAAGGTTGACGAGTACAAGTACACCAAGAGCACTGACTACAGCAACCAGTATGGTATGGTGAGCTCGCAGATTGAGCAGGAGGCTACCAGCGTCAGCGACAAGCACGATGCTGTGGAACTCGACGCAACGTCTGAGATACCAGCAGATCTCACCAAGTATGTCGACGACAAGATCCTCGACATTGAGAACACTGCCGCCAACCGAGAGATGACGGCCACCGTCAACGACCTGAAAGACCAGGCCTCGAAGCTCAACTACAACGAGAACGAGTACACCATCGGTACATGGCAGGAGATTAAGACAGAGATTGCCGACATCAAGGACGCCATCACTGCTCTTGAGACCGCTGTCAAGAACTCGAAGGCAACGCTCACAGCCGACGCCGACCTGGAAGGCCAGAAGAAGGAAGCCGATGACCTGCAGGCTCGCATCGATGCCATCAAGAAGAAGGCCGACGACGAGGTTATCAACAAGAGCGATGAGGTGCCCGGCGACGCCAACGGCGACGGTGTTACCGACGTGGCTGACTACCGCCTGATTCTGAGCTACATTCTCAACGACGAGATTCCTGAGAAGGGAACGAAGGAGTTTGAGGCTGCAGACGTGAACAAGGACGGTAAGGTGGACGTAGGTGACCAGACGGCTGTGGTGAACCTGATTCTCTACGGAAACATCACTGGACAGCAGGCCAACGCCGTGAGGGCAATGGCTCAGGAGTCTGTAAGCATTGAGGCTGTGGGAGAAAACATCTTCGCACTCAACCTCAACAATGCTAACAGTTATACCAACTGCCAGATGGACCTCAGCCTGCCGGAGGGAATGACCCTTAGGGGCATCACACTGGCTGAGCGTGCCGAGAGCCATGAGCTTAACCACGCCACACTGGCCAACGGCGCCGAGCGTATTGTCGTTAGCTCGTCGAAGAACGATGTTCTTGCTGGAAACAGCGGCACTGTGCTCTACATCGAGGTGGTTACCGACGCAAGCTATCGCAGCGGAATACTGTCGGCAGACAACATCTTCGCTTCAAACACCAACGCAGTGGTTAGCCAGTTCGCAGGCGTCAATGTCACACCTACGGGTATCGACGGCGTGAATGTCGACATGGCCGACAACTCAGAGGTCTACAGCCTCAGCGGACGCATGATGAACGCTGTGAAGAAGGGTGTGAACATCATCCGCGACGCTGCTGGAAAGATGAAGAAGGTTGTGGTGAAGTAACCCACTTAACAAAGATATCGATTTTTAGCTTTTTTAGTTCACTCCTCGTGAGTGGTGTGCGAGGCGGCCCTCGCGGCTGCCCCCGCACACCTTTTGAAAAGCAAATCTGTTCGTCAAATTGAAAACGATAAACAAAACAATTATTATGAATAAGCATTTACTGAAATCAATGTTTTTACTCATAGTGGCAGCACTGTGGGGAACAGGAGCTTGGGCACAGACCACGTGGACCTTTGTGGACAACACTGCCGTGTGGGGTGCAGAAAGTATCACCTTGAATGGTGGTACGCAATATAGCGAAGATGCTGTTGAGGTAAGAAGCGGCGGTGTTACGTTCACCGGAACAAAAGGTTTCGCATCGACAGCGAAGGGAATCGGCTTCAATGCCATTGGCTCTACAGCAGACGAGAACATCAGCATCGTTGTTCCTGCTGGCTATAAAGCTGCAGTTTCAATCATGACTTCTGGTAATAGAACTGTTGTGGCTTCTTTTGGAGAAACAACCCAGACATTCAATGCCAACTGGGCTACTACAACAAAGGAGTTCAACAATGCAGAGGGCAAAGAAGATGTCACTCTGTATCTATATTGTAACCAGAACCCTGGCGGATCAGACGTATCAAAGGCTCCTTTCTTGGAGAAAATCGTCCTGACGGACATGTCTACCGTAAGTTCTTATCCTTGGTCTGCCAATGCCGTGGCCACAATAGATGGTTCCAAGACGACTATCAAGACTTACAACTCTGCAGCTGACGTAGACGAAGGCTCTCAATATACGGTTGTTGTAGACAAGGCCATAAAATATGGAGATGACTACTATGTTCTTAATGACAACCAGTTTGGCGCAAATGTCTACGGTGCAAGCTTCACTATGGGAAGTGCTGCCGGATCTCATGAGTTCACCTATGAGAAGATGGACAAGGTTGTATTCTATGGCGAGGCAGAGGACATATACTCCGAGGGCTTGAAAGCGAACAAGGCATCAGATGTATCTGTCCTGTCGAATGGCGGCGGCTATTCTGCACAGGCTACAGAAGGTCATGTTACTCTCAAATTCAACGTTCCAGAGAAAGCCAAATACAAGCTTTCTTTAGGAATGAACAACACCAACGATAGAGACCGCGGCTTCAACTATGCCATAGACGATGCCGATGTTTCTGAAACCATCACAGTAGGAAAGAATTCTGCTTTCGTTCAGGAGATAAGCGACCAGGAGCTTACAGAAGGTGAGCATACCATTACGCTTAACATCACCTATAGTCTTACCCCCGTGTTCGACTATCTGCTCATTGAGAAGACCGGCGACGTGGAAGCAGAATCACAAGATGCCAACTATGTTGACCTGACAGCTGATATGTTCAAGACATGGACAGGCGTACAGGCTGATGCCACAGAAGTAACGACAGAAGCAACTTGGCCTCTTGAGATTAATAAAGAGGTCGGTCCCGGCACTGCTGTTTATGGCGATGGCAATGTGCACCATAACAACTATGCTGTTCTTTCAGAATACGAGTCAATCAAATTCACTGGCACTCCCGGCATGGCAATTCGATTGATCTTAAACCGCCTTCCTGCCAATGTTTCTGCATCCGCACCTTGGGGAGGAAACATCAGTGACAATGGAAAGGGATTGCTCATCGAAGTAAATCAGACAATTCCTGAAAGTGGTGAACTTGAGATTTCTATTGTAAACTACCAGCCCGTACGTCTGAATACCATTAAACTGGGCTGGGGCAGTCAGAGTGGCACAATCACTGCTATTCAGCTGAAGAAGGCGGAGAGTGAGCCTCAGATTTCACTTCCCGAAGCTCCTGTGTTTGCTCCTGTTGCAGGTGAGATTGCAAAGGACGAGACCATTGCTTTGACCAGTGCTACCGATGGTGCTCACATCTACTACACCACCGACAATCAGACTTGGACAAAGTATGCTGAGCCTATCGCTATAAGCGAAGCTGCCACTTTCAGCGCTTTCGCCATTCTCAATGGTTTGGTGAGCAATGGTGCTCAGGCTGAATACACCATCAAGGCGGAAGTAGAGCCTGTTAACGATGGTACACTTTACTCTTGGGAATCACCAGAGGGAACCGTTGTTGAGACGGGTGGAACCATAGCATACGTTAATGGCGAAGGTGACCGTCTGAACTACGCGAATTCTGATTACTATACCATCTGCCTTAACGGTAAGAAGGCTAACATGAACGATGCTGCGTCTGCCAATGCAGGAAAGATGGTAATCACCCTTGACGAGGCTCTTGCCGAGGGAGATAAGATTAAGATGACCGCCTTCATTAATAAGGACCAAAGTAAGGAGGCAAGTGCATATATCCTGTTTGAGAATGGCACGGAAACAGAAAGTGATGCCTTTGGCGATGATGCCAATATCGGACTTTCTGGAGCACCTCAGACTGTAACAATAGATGTGCCCGCTGCCGCTGCCGGAAGCAAGACCATCACCATGACCCGCGCTAAGACAGGCACTAACCTCTTCATCACCAAGCTTGAGATAACCCGTGGAGAGTCTGGCAACGAGCCGGAGCCTGCCATAGTGAAAGACCTGGTTGTCAAGAGCATTGATGCTCCCGAGTCTTATACGCTGACTGGCGAAAACGACAAGATTGAGATTACTACTACTGTTAAGAATGAGGGCGACGAGACTGCCGAAGGTTTCGACGTGGCTCTCTATGTCAACGGTGAAAAAGCCACCTCTGTAACAGCACGTGAGAACTCTGTTCTTAAGCTCGAGAAGGGTAAAGAGCAGACTTACACCTTGGTGTATGAAAACCCCGCAGAAGGTGAGGTAGAGGTTTACGCAATGGTTGAGTTCGAGGACGACGATGTAACCAACAATAAAAGCGAGGTCAAGACCATCAAGATTGAGAAGAAAGCTGATGACAATCCTGACAATCCTGACAATCCCGACAATCCCGACAATCCCGACCAGCCTGACCAGCCCGACCAGCCTGTCACAAGCGATGCTGCAATACTGACCATCGACAAGGCCGAACTTGCTAACGGCGAGGAAGCTGTGGTGACAGTTGCTGTTAACAACGTGAATCCTGTCACTGGTGTGCAGTTCAGTGTTCAGACTCCTGAGGGATTCGAGGTTGTCAAGGGGTCGGAGGCTCTCATCGCCGACCGTATTCCTACCAACAGCCGCCACGCCCTGCTCTACAATGTACAGGGGGCTTACCAGGACGACGGTTCTTACACCGTGCTGATTGTGCCTAACACTATGGATCCCATCAAGGGCAATTCTGGCGACCTGCTCACCTTCAGGGTGAAGGCTAATTCTGCTGCTGCTTCTGTGGGCGACATCCTGCTGAACAACATCAAGTTGAGCACTGAAGATAACACGAGCTTCTTCGTTGACAACCAGTCTATCCGCATCAGCGGAAACGGTGGAGAGCCTGTCATCCTTGGCAACGTGACATTCTCGGCTAAGGAAAACCCGATTATTGCCAAGCCTGGTGAGAGCTACACCGTGGAGATCCAGATGGACAACGATATTGACATCCGTGCCATACAGGCTAAGATCACTCTGCCTGAGGGACTGACCATTACTCCTAATGGTGGCGACGACTTCGGTTATACTGATCGTATTCCCATGAGCCTGAACATCCAGAGCAAGGCTTTTGAAGACAATAGCTACAACTTCAACCTCTCCGGAACCACCGCCGATGTCATCGTTGGTAACAGCGGTACGCTCTTCACGTTCACTGTCTATGCCGACGAGAACTTGAGCGATGCTCCGAGCTTTATTACTGTAGACAACATCGTGGTGTCTAACACAAAGGCAGAGAGCTTCACCGTAGAGGGCGTTGAGATTAAGGTGATCAAGCAGACATCAACCGGCATCAGCGCCATTGAGGCCGCTGAGGCTGAAGGTGGAGAAATATACACTGTTGGCGGTCGTCGAGTGCAGCAGGCCAAGGGCCTGGTAATCGTTCGCGCAGCCGACGGTAAAGTGAAGAAGATTGCAGTAAGGTAAATTGTGTTATTTTTTGGGTTACTGGCCGCATCTGTTTAGTGGCGGCCAGTAATTTTTTTTCATTCGATTAATCAGGAGTCTGTGAAGATGACTGATGTAAGAAGTAAAAAGATAGTAATTAACTAAGGGCGGTAGTCTGTGAAGATTGTACCGCCCTTTTCACGCGCTCGCCTACGAGATAAGCAAAAACCACAGACACCTTCTGACACGAAATTTTTGACCAATAAAAAATGGCGTGAAACAAATGGCGTGAATCATGCCTGACGTAGAGTGGCACTTTACGACCGTAAAGTGCCACTTTAGCTCCGTAAAGTGCCACTTTAGCTCCGTAAAGTGCCACTTTAGCTCCGTAGAGTGCCACTCTGCGGATGACCCCCAATGTTTCACGGTCGAAATGTGTAAGAAAAATCAGAAAAATATCGACCTGACGATGCCATAGGCATCAGATAGGGGTAGCCAGCCATACAGACGTCTCGTTCACGGCTCACTTCCTTCCGCTCACCATCAAGTTGGCTGACAACAGCGACAACCACAGCATCATCTTCCAGAACAAGGGTAAGACGGCCACCAGCGTCACCCTCACGGGGCGCACGCTCTACAAGGACGGCAAGTGGAACACGCTTTGCCTGCCCTTCGCGGTCAGCACCACCAGCGGTCCGCTCAGCGGCGACAACGTGCAGGCCATGACACTCAACACGACGACGAGCAGCTTCAGCGAAGGCACGCTGACGCTGAACTTCGCAGCTGCTTCCGGCCCCATTCCCGCCGGCACGCCCTTCATCATCAAGTGGGATGAGAGCGGCAGCGACCTCACCGCAAGCGACCTCGTGTTCAACGACGTGACCATCAGCAGCACCACGAACAATGCCATCGTTGACGACGTGGTATCCTTTGTGGGCACATACAGCCCGATGACTTTCGTGGAAACCGTAAAGAGCATCCTCTTCCTCGGTGGCGACAACACGCTCTACTATCCGCAGCCCGACACTACCACCGACCCTGGCAACCCTGTCTATCCCGTCATCGGTGCCCAGCGCGCCTACTTCCAGCTCAACGGCATCACGGCAGGGGAGGCCTCCAACGACATTCGCGCCTTTGTGCTGAACTTCGACGGTCGCCGGATGAGCGCGAAGCCCACGGCCAAGGGCCTGTATATATATAAAGGTAGAAAGACAATCATAAAATAACCAATAAACCAAATAGCAATGGAAAAGAAAGATTATCAGAAACCCACCATGGCGGAGGTGGTGTTACTTCAGCACAAATTCATCTGCGCCAGTAGGATTACGAGTGTCAGCAGCGGCAATGCCGGCATCGGCTACCGCGGTGGCAGCAATGAGTCGGCTCGCGCACGCCTTAACAGAGATGAAGAATGGGACGACGAATAGCAACCAATTAACTAAATGGGAATGACGAGAGTGGTTATGGACTGAGCCGGAAGGGTGAGCGTGAGAATCTTGTCGTCGGTCTTGACGCTTGCTATGGCGTCTGCCAGGTTTTCTGTGGCTGACGTGCGGTAGGCGCGTATGTTGCCGAGGTGGGGTAGGGTGGTAAAGGGCGAGAGGTCTATTTGGTGTACAGTCTTCCTGCGTTGATTGACCACTACGAGGACCAGGGTGTCGCGCTGAGCACTGACGGCGGCGAGGGTTTGGGGGCAGTCGGTGGTGACGATGCCGTAGCCGCCCTTGATGAAGCGCGAGCACTGCTGACGCACGTAGTAGTTCTTTACCTTGGCGTAGCTCTGGTTCTTGAAGTTGCCGCGTACGGTGCACCACTGGTCGTTGTCTTCCTCCATGTATTGCCAGTCTATCCATGCTTGGGGCTGTAGGTGGCGCATGTCGTTGATAAGCCGCTGTGCCAGCTTGAGGTTGCCCCTGATGCCGAAGCCTCCGTCGCCGGTCTCGCTCATCCACAGTGGAATACCGGCCTCATGGGTCAGCTGTGCGAGGCGGGTGCGGTCGGCATTGGTGGCAGAATAGGTGTGTGTGTTCCACTGCCCTATCATGGGCAGTATGCCTGCGTCCTTATACAGCCTGAACCCTTCTGTGGAATGGGCTACGCTGGTCTCGTCGGAGGCGGAGATGACGGTGCTGAGTCCGGACTGGCGGAGTATGGGTGCGAGCACACGTATGAAGGCTATCTGTGAGTTGTAGTCGAAGTGGCAGCCTTCCTGCGTGCCGTTGGCATACCAGTAGTCGGTGTTTGGCTCGTTGAAAGGCTCCAGGGTTTTGAACTCTATATCGTAGACATCCTTGTAGTGTTTGCAGACGTTAACGAGATAGTGTGCGAACTCGTCGTAGTATTCGGGGCGCAGGTTGTCGGCGGTGGCGACGGCGTTTCCGCTGACGCATCCGCTGTAGGTCATGTAGTATGGGCATGAGTTGCTGAAGGCTTCGAAGACGGCGTCGGGGCGTTTTTCCTTTATCTTGAGCATGATTTTGCGTTGTGCGGCATCGCGTTCCCAGTGGTATTCGTCGCTGGTGAAGTCCTTGAAGCCTTCCATCTCGGCGCGCAGCCCCTTGCCTCGCCTCATGTGGTGCTGGTGGCAGTGGCGGTTCTGAGGGTCGTCGCCGCCGCCAATGTTGTAGCGGAAGTGGCTGTAGTTTAGTCCTGTGGGGCTGACGAGCCATGTGATGATTTCGTCGATCTTGTCATCCGACCATTTGCCGCACTGCGCTGCCCACCAGCAGAGCGAGACTCCCCAGCCTTGGAAGTGCTGTTGCACGTGCTGCGGGTTGACTGTGTATCTGAGAGTGTCGCCTGAGTGCTGTGCATAGCCTTTGGTGGTGGCTGCGGCCAGTGCTATGGCAATGATTATGGCTTTCTTCATGGTCTGGGGGGGGTAGGTTTGGTAGGTCTTACATCAATTCTGGAACGAACAAGAAAAAGCACGGAAGAAAACGACTAAAAGCCTCCTTTAGGGTGGGTTTGGCTTTTAGTTCCCTTTCTGTTGGCCTATGGTTTTTTTCCCGTTCTTTATGTATATGCCTTTGCTCTTTGTTGTGCGGCGTCCGCCGATGTCGTAGACGGCGTGGTGGTAGGGTTGGTAGGTGGGTGTGGTGACTGAAGCGGGGATGTATTCGGTATGCTTCAGCTCTGCCTTGGGGGTCTGCTGGTCGTCGATGCGGATGTTGAAGACGAAGAGGACTTTTGCCTCTGTATCTGCCCCTGCGTTGTAGCGCAGTGCTTGGGCTATGGTATAGGTGTTGCTGTGTTTGCACAGGCCAGGCATCTGACCGAGGGTGAATGTCAGGGATGCTGGATTAAACTCTGAGTAGACAACGCCATTGGGATAGTTGATGACAGTGCCGTCGTCGGCGAACCAGTGGCCGTAGCCATTTGCTGTGGAGGCCCTGTCGATGAGCTTGCCGACGGCATTGGCGGCATAGAACATGATACGGCCGGTACTGGGACCGGCCGTGCTGTAGTTCTGCATTTTCGAGGCTATGGACGATGGCGACAGCTGGAATGCGGTGCCGAGGGTCTGGGCGGCCTGGCCGCCTACGGCTATGTCGATGGCCGGGAACTGGGTGGCAGAGCTTGGGAAGGTGACATCGTAGGTGATGGTGGCATCTGCCACGGGGCGCCCGTCGATTACGGGCTGTGAGTAGACGGTGGCATCGGTGCTGATGTCGGTGCCCTCAAGTTCGAAGCGGTAGGGCCACTGGTCGTCGGTGGAGGTGGTCTCATCCCATCGGTGCTGGTAGTAGACTGATGGTGCGGGTACTACAATGAGCCACAGCCGAGAGGTGGCTTCGGGCACGCTGATGCTGAACTCGCATGGGGTGAGCACCTGGCCTGCGCTGTAGACGGAGTCGGCGTGGTGGTAGATGCGGGTGCCGTTGGAGAGCAGTGCCACGTAGCCTAAGCGAAAGCCTGTGTGGCGGCGGTTGGCCACAGTGGTGTAGGCTTTCATGCCTGAGGCAGAGAGCTGTGACTCGCCGTTGAGCACTTGGGCGGGGTCGCCGTCGGCAAGGGCGGTGCCTGAGGGCAGTGCAGTGAAGCGTGTGGTTACGGTGGTTCCTGCTGCTGGCACTTGCAGGGGGATGATGTTGAAGCCAGTGGACTGTGGACAGCTGGCCAGTGCCACCTGGTACTGCTTAGGGGCAGTGCTTACGCAGCGGTAGGCGAAGTTTCCCACTTGACTGTTGCGATAGGGTGTGCAGGCATCGAGGTCCCATGTGGATAGGCGGCTGGCATAGTCGTAATAGAGACGGAAGAGGTCGGCGGTGGAGAGCTGCTTGCAGTCCATGAGCACCTCGTTGAAGTCCTTGGTGCGGTTGTTGTTGGCCTTTTTGCTCTCGGGAGTGTTCCACACGTTGGCCACGGTGGTGATGTCGCCGTAGTGCTGGCACAGATAGTATAGGAACCAGTAGCTCTGGTAGCGGTGCCACTCGTGGGTGAAGGCGTAGTTGTGGGAGTTGCGGAACACCCCCATGCTCTCCTGGAACATGAGTTCCGGGAACGACTGGCATGCCTGCCACTGGGCGGTCTGCTCCCATGTTACGCTGCCGTTGCCCACGGCCTCATGGAATCCTGTCTGCACGTCGGCGTCGGCTCCGTGGCGTGATGCCTCGGAGTAGCACATATAGTGGAATGAGTGTCCTATCTCATGTGCTACGGCGTGCCCCACAGGGTGGCACGTGCTGGGGCTGAGCCAGAGGGCAGGCACCTGGAAGTCGTAGCCTGCACCATAGCATATCCACTCTGTGGAGTGGTTGAGCAGAATCATCACCTTGTACTTGGAGAGGTTAGATGTCTGCGGGTTTACGAATCCGAGGGTGTTCAGTTCAAGGTCGTAGAACTGTTCGGCCTGTCGCAGCAGGTCGTCGATGTCGACGCGGTAGGCGGCGGGAGCCTGCGAGGGGCTGGTGTTGCCATAGTACTTGTCCCAAAGGACTATGCAGTTGTCAGTCTCCTTGCTCCTCGACTTCGACCATGTGTAGCGGTTGTCGGGGTCGCTTTCGGCCCAGAGCAATGTGTCGGTGCGTGCAGTGCGCCACTCCAGTGGTATGTACAAAGACTTCTGTGCTGCTGCCCACAGCGTGGACAGCAGCACAGTTATGAATAGTGTAAGACGTCTCATGGGTTTAGAAATCCTTGGTCATTTCAGCCACGCGACTGTTCACCTCGTCGATGAATTCCTGTATGGTCTTGACGCTCTGCTCTCCGCCTCCCTGCGGGCGCACGGCAACGGTGCCGTCCTGCTGTTCTTTCTCGCCTACGATGACCATGTATGGTATGCGTTTCAGCTCGTTGTCGCGAATCTTGCGTCCGAGCTTCTCGTTACGCAGGTCGATGGTGGCGCGTACGCCGCCGAGGTCGAACTTGGTAGCCACCTCTTGTGCATAGTCGTTGTATTTTTCCGACAGCGGCAGTATTGCCACCTGGTCGGGAGTGAGCCATAGTGGGAAGTGTCCGCTGGTGTGCTCGATGAGCACGGCGCAGAAGCGCTCCATGGAACCGAAGGGAGCACGGTGGATCATGACGGGTGTCTTCTTCTGGTTGTCTTCGTCGGTGTATTCCAGCTGGAAGCGCTTGGGCAGGTTGTAGTCCACCTGAATGGTGCCTAACTGCCAGCGGCGCCCGATGGCATCCTTGATCATGAAGTCGAGCTTGGGACCGTAGAAGGCGGCCTCGCCATATTCCACCTTGGCGGGGAGGCCTTTCTCCTGGCAGGCCTCGACGATGGCGCGCTCGGCCAGTGCCCAGTCCTCGTCGGTTCCCACGTACTTGTCGTGGTCGTTGGGGTCGCGGAGGCTTATCTGTGCTTCGAACTCAAAGCCGAACGCCTTGAGCACAATGTTGATGATGTCCATCACGTTAAGGAATTCCTGCTTCACCTGGTCTGGGCGACAGAAGAGATGGGCGTCGTCCTGGGTGAATGAGCGCACACGTGTGAGGCCGTGCAGCTCGCCCGACTGCTCGTAGCGGTAGACAGTGCCGAACTC
This sequence comes from Prevotella sp., assembly GCA_017449025.1. GTDB lineage: Bacteria > Bacteroidota > Bacteroidia > Bacteroidales > Bacteroidaceae > Prevotella. Next base: position 47,401 of record JAFSKJ010000021.1, read on the forward strand.
GGCTATGCGAAGTGGCAGGTCGCGGTAGCTGCGTGGCTTCCATGCGAAGATTTCGCAGTGGTGTGGACAGTTCATTGGCTTGAGCATATACTCCTCGTCCTCCTCAGGGGTGTGGATGGGCTGGAAGGAGTCCTTGCCGTAGTGGGCATAGTGGCCGGAAGTGACATACAGGTTCTTGGAGCCTATATGTGGTGTGATGACCTCCTGATAGCCGAAGCGCTTCTGCACCTTGCGCAGGTGGTCCTGCAGGCGCAGGCGCAGCTCTGTTCCCTTGGGGAGCCAGATGGGAAGGCCCTTGCCAACCTTGTCGGAGAACATGAATAGTTCCATCTCCTTGCCTATCTTGCGGTGGTCGCGCTTCTTGGCTTCCTCGAGCATGACGAGGTATTCGTCGAGCATCTTCTTCTTGGGGAACGAGATGCCATAGAGGCGCTGCATCTGCTCGCGGGTGGCATCGCCACGCCAGAAGGCACCTGCTACATTGGTGAGCTTGATGGCCTTGATCTCGCCTGTGTCTGTGAGGTGGGGACCGCGGCAGAGGTCGGTGAAGGCACCCTGTGTGTAAGTGGTGATTGTGCCGTCCTCAAGATCCTGGTCTATATGCTCGCACTTATAAGTCTGTCCGGCTGCGGCAAACTCTTTCAAGGCGTCGGCCTTGGCTACCTCGCGGCGCACAACGGGTTCTTTCTTTGAGGCCAGCTCCTTCATCTTCTGCTCAATCTTCGGGAAGTCGCTCTCCTTGATCATCTGGCCTTCGGGCAGCAGCACGTCGTAGAAGAATCCGTTCTCGATGGCAGGACCGAAGCCAAACTGTATGCCAGGATAGAGTTCCTGCAGTGCCTCGGCCAGAAGGTGGGCGCTGGTGTGCCAGAAGGTGTGCTTGCCCTCTTCGTCGTCCCACTTGTAGAGCGCTATGGTAGCGTCGTTGTCAATGGGGCGGTTCAGTTCTACTGTCTCGCCATTCACACCGCATGCTATGACGCTGCGTGCCAGAGCTGGCGATATGCTCTCGGCAATCTGAAGTCCGGTAACGCCCTGCTCATACGAGCGAACAGAGCCGTCAGGGAAGGTAATGTTAATCATTTCTTTGTTAGGGTTTTTGAAAATTGCCTGCAAAGTTATTGAATTAATCAGAAATAAGCGTGGTTTGAAGAGTTAAATTATGTTGTTTGCACACTAAGTCCTACTTATTCGGGCATGAGCACCACTGTTACCGACCTTGCTGCCTGTGCTCCCATGACAAGCACCTGTGCAATGTCGGCAGTCTTCGACGGGCCGCTGATGAAGGTTCCATAGCCATACTGGTCGAAGAGGTCGAGTCCTGACTTCGGGTCGCGCTGCGCCAGTCGCGCGTAGGCCTCGTGCATGTTGTTGACAATCTGAGACTTCGGTAAGAGTATTACCAGATTCTCGGATATGAAACAGACCGCTTTCTCTTTCATCTGCTGCGGAATCCACACGCATGCGTTTTCGGCTACGCCAAACATGCCACGGATGACACCAACGTCGGTGCCGTTGAGGTCGCGTGCACGGCCCACCTCGTCGGGATTGCGCGTGGCGATGGTAATCTCGGGCAGGTTCGACGCAATCTCCTTGGCGTCGGGGTACAACTCGCGGATGAGTTCGTTGATGTCGCGACCTGGCTCCAATTCTACTGTATTGCCGCCAACACTCTTGGTCATGTTCATGAACTGCAGAAGCGGGTTGGTGTAGGTGATAGCCTTGATGTCGCTCAGGTCGGGCATGTCGTACCGTTCGCGCACATTTGCGCGATACTTCTTTAATATGTCTTCTTTACTTGCCATAGTCTTTTTTCTTTATAACGTTATCGTTATTTCGATATTTCGGTATTTCGATATTTCGATATTTCGGTATTTCGAAATTACAGTTCCTTGATGACTTCGTGGAACGGTTTCTTCGGGAACGTCATCATCTTGTGACCCTCGGCCCAGGGGTTCAGGCCGCAGTTCATGATGGGCGAGGGGATGAGGTTGGCCCAGTGGGCAAGGCCAGTGCCGAGGTTGTAGAGGCCGGGCGAGCCGTAGACCATCGACATGCCCTTGCAAATGAGTTTCTTTTCAGGGTTGGCAGTACCGAACTCGTCGAGCTGCTGTCGCCACAGGTATATCTGGTCGCCGAGGTTCACCTTGACAGGACAGACGGTCTGGCACGAGAGGCAGAGCGTGCAGGCGGAGACGTTGCCGCTATGCTTGCGTGCGTCGCGAAGCATGCCGAGGTTTATTCCTATGGGGCCGGGAATGAAGTAGCTGTAGGAATAGCCCCCGGAGCGGCGGTAAACGGGGCAAGTGTTCATGCACGAGCCGCAGCGGATGCACTTCAGGCTCTCCCAGTGCTCGGGGTTGGCAATCCACTCTGAGCGACCATTGTCAACGAGAACGATGTGCATGTGGTGGGCTGTGGGGCGAGCCTTGCGGAAGTGGGAGGTATAGGTGGTGGTGGGCTGCCCGGTGCCTGCTCGGCAGAGCATGCGCTGGAATACGGCCAGGCACTCGTAGTTGGGGATGATTTTCTCCAGTCCGATGGCGGCTATGTGGAGCTTGGGGCAAGATGTGGACATGTCGGCATTGCCCTCGTTGGTGCAGACTATGATGTCGCCAGTTTCGGCAATGCCGAAGTTGGCACCGGTCATGCCGGCATCGGCGGTGAGGAACTCATTGCGCAGCGAGAGGCGTGCGCGGTAGGTGAGAAATGTGGGGTCGTGGTTGCCCTTCTCGTTCGAGATGCCTTTCTCCTCGAACAGTTCGCCTACGTCGTCGTGGTTGAGGTGTATGGCGGGCATTACGATGTGGCTTGGAGCCTGACCCTTTAGCTGTATGATGCGCTCGCCAAGGTCGGTCTCTACAATCTCAATGCCTTTCGACTCAAGGTATGGGTTCATGCCGCATTCCTCGGTAAGCATGGACTTCGACTTCACCATCTTTTTCACGTTGTGGTTCTTCAGGATGCCGAAGACAATCTCGTTGAACTCTTCTGCATCCTTAGCCCAGTGTACTTCCACTCCATTCTTCTCTGCGTTGGTGGCAAACAAGTCGAGGTATTCGTCAAGATGGGTGATGGTGTGGCGCTTTATCTGCGATGCCTTTTCGCGCAACTGCTCCCACTCGTCCAGCCCGTAGGCCATGTTGTCGCGCTTGGTGCGCACGGCCCAGAATGTGGCGTCGTGCCAGTGGGCATACGACTGGTTCTTCAAGAACTGCTTGGCGGCTTTGCTATGTGATGTACTCATAATCTTTCTTTTTCGTTATTTCGATGTATCGATATTTCGAAATTATAGCCCTGCGGCCAGAATCTCAACGACGTGTTTGAACTTGATATCGAAGCCCTGCTTCTTGGCCACGCCCGCCATGTGCATCAGGCACGAGCAGTCGGGGCCGGTGATGTATTCGGCGCCCGTCTGCATGTGGCGCTCCACCTTGTCCTTACCCATCTGGGCGCAAACGGCGGTCTCCTCGATGGAGAACATGCCGCCGAAACCGCAGCACTCGTCAGGCCGCTCCGGCTCTACGACATCGACGCCGTCGACCAGTTGCAACAGGTCCTTGATCTTGTTGAACTTGTTGACATTCTCCTCAGTGGGACTTGACAGTCCCAACTCGCGTACGCCGTGACATGAGTTGTGGAGGCTCACCTTGTGGGGGAATGTGCCAAGGCGGCGTTCTACCTTCACCACGTCGTGAAGGAACTCCACGACGTCCATACATTTCTTGGCTGTCTCGCACTCGTGGGCAGTCAGTCGCGGATAGTTGAACTTGATAAACGCCGTACAGCTGACGCTCGGCGCCACTACATAGTCGAAGCCCTTGAACTTCTCCTCAAACTTCTCGGCCAGGGGAATGGCCTGCTTCTCGAAACCCGCGTTGGCCATCGGCTGACCGCAGCAGGTCTGCTTCTCGGGATACGTCACGTCGATGCCCAGGTGCTTCAGCAACTTCCACGTCGCCATGCCCACCTCCGGATAGACGGCATCCACGTAACAGGGAATAAATAGTCCTACCTTCATAATTTAGCCCACCCAAGCCCTCCCCAAGGGAGGGATGTTTAGTTACATATTGGGTGCTCCTTTTTTTAGTTGTTATATTTTTTGTTATTTCTTATTTCTTATTATCTATTCTATCCATACATCCCTCCCATTGGGAGGGCTTGGGTAGGCTCTTAAATCACGTGCAACCCCAGGAACACCATCAGGCCGTTCATCAGAATCCAGAAGATGGCGAACGGCATGGTTTTGCGCATGATGTCGCCGTCCTGACCCTCCATGTCGCACGCCGCGGTGGCGATAGCTATCGATTGCGGCGACAGCAGCTTACCACCCTCCGAGCCGGCACAGTTGGCAGCAGCCAGCCAGTTCGTCTCGTTACCCGTCACGCCGAAGAACGTGCCTTGGTTCACCAGTCCGAGGTCGCTGGCAGCAGTAGCCTGCAGCTTGCCGAACAGAATGTTGGCATTCGTGGCCGAGCCCGTGACGAACGTTCCGATAGAACCGATGAGCGGCGCGAAGAACGGGAACGCGGCGCCAGTCAGCAGCACGAGGCCCTTGGCGATGTCGTTGGTCATGCCCGTGTTGTTCATCAGCATGGCCATCGCCACCAGACAGCAGATAGTCACCACCGTCTTCTGCAGGTTCAGCGTGGTCTTAGCCAACAGCTTCATCAGCTTGCCGAAGCTCATGCCCTGAATCAGTCCGCCGATGACGGCGCCGAGGAAAATCATGAGGCCCGCGTTCGACAGCCAACCGAACTTGAACGTGTTGCCGATGACGGGCAGGTCGAACTTCGTCACCAGCGTGCCGTTCAGCAGTTCGTTGACGGGCGGCACAATCTTGCTCGAAATCAGGATGAAGAAGATGATCAGGCCGTAGACGCTCCACGCCTTCAGGGTCTTCGTCAGGCCGAACTTCTTCTTTTCGACTATGACCTCGTCGGCGGGATTCTCGTCCTTGATAAACAGCTTGTTGTAAATCAGCATGGCGATGATGGCGGCGACGCTGCCGAGGATGGCCGGCGTCTCAGGGCCGATGAAGTGGGCGCAGCAGAACTGCACGACGATGCTGAACGTGCCCACGAACAGCGCGATGGTCAGGTTCTTCAGAATCTTCGTCTTGTCCGTCATCATCAGGATGAGGAACGGCGTGATGAAGAACATCAGCGACAGCTGCAATATAATAAAGGTGGCGACCTCGCAAAGCTCCTCGGGCGTCGCCACACCACTGGCGGCCACCTGGTTGGCCAGCGTCGTGGCGGGCAGTCCGACGGCACCGAAGCCCACGGCCACCGTGTTCGCCACCAGACAGATGACGGCCGAGAACATCGGCTTGAAGCCCAGTCCGATGAGGATGGCGGCAGGGATGGCCACAGCCGTTCCGAAGCCCGCCATACCTTCCAGCACACCGCCCAGGCCCCACGTCAGCAGCAACACCAGCAGACCCTTGTCCGAGGTCATCTGGATGAACTGCGTCTTGATGGTCTCAATCTCCTTCGTCTCGCACAGGATGTTGTAGCTGAAGATGGCGCAGATGATAATCAGGATAATCGGGAAGCACGCTTTCAGAAAGCCCTCGACCACCGACCACAGCGTGATGCTGTAGATGGAGACGTCGGCAAACTTCTCGGGCACGATGCCCATGGCCGGCACGGCGAACAGGGCCAACAGGATGGTAACGATGAGCGTCACGATGGCGCTCTTGTAGCCAGACACTTTGAACCCCATCATCAGCACGATGAGCAACAGAATAGGAATGACAGAGACTAATGCAGTCATAGATTTTTAGTTTAATGTAATTATTATATAAGTTGTGGCGACAAATGTACGAAAAAAATCGAAGTAATGCATTAATAATTTAGTGAAAAAATCAAAAAAGATTGTTTAATGTCGGCACACAGCGGCGTATCTCTATGGGGATGGTCTCTGTCTCCAAACTGTCGGGGCTTATTGTCAGGCGCACCATGCAGGCTCGGCTGTTCAGTGGCTTGTGCTGGTCGAAAATGAAGTTGCCTATGCTGTAGTATATTTTCTTGCCGCGGTAATCCTCTATGGTTTGCAATGTGTGGGTATGGTGGCACACCAGCACGTCGGCCCCTGCACTGATTAGTTGGTGGGCATCCCAACGCTGTCGGATGACAGGTTGCAGCGTATGTTCCCCGCCCCAGTGCAGCGACACAATGATCACTGCTGTCGAGTCGGCCTTGCGCAACTGGTGTACACGGTTCAGCAGCGAGTCCATGGGTTCCTGGCTGACACAGGGCATGTCGGGAAGATAGGCGTAGTTTTCGAGTGCCAGTCTCAGCGATGCCACCATCCACACTTTTCTTGGCCTTGACGCCAGCAATACGGGCGCTGAGGCTTCAGACATGTTTGCGCCGGCACCTATGGGTGTCATGCCAGCAGCTTCAATATTTCGGCGGGTGTCCATCAAACCCTCGCGACCTTGGTCTATGGAGTGGTTGTTGGCCAGATTTAGGTGGGTGATGCCGTGTGCCTTCAAGGTGTTGAGCCATTCGGGTTCGCTACGGAAGATGTATTGCTTCTGAACAGGCGACTCTATCTTGGTGGCAGGGCATTCCAGGTTGCCCACCACTACTTGGGCGGAACGGAATATGGAGTCGATGCCATCTGAGAACAGATGGTCGGCTCCATGTTGGTTTATCACGCGACGCACCCCGCGGTCGAGCAGTATGTCGCCGGTGAAAACAATGTCCAGCGTGTCGGCACAGTATGCTGGCAAACCGAATGACAGGCTAACAGCCAGAACTGTAAAACACCTCTTCATTAGGTTCTGGCATCTTGTTCAATGGCACGATGATGCTCTTCATCCATTCGGGCATGCCCTTCCGTGGGTTCGTCTCCAACTGCTGCTGCCACTCCTCGTCGGTCGGCCGTGGTTGGTCAATGGGTTGTATGAACTCACGATAGCTCAATACGGCCCCACGAGTGAGATACAGATAGCCTCCCATCTCTACCACAACGTAAATCTCGTCGGCACAGGCTACAGCTTCAATCAGGATTGACTTGTTGGGGTTGTTGTCTGCATTGGCGGTATATACATCTGCCACCAATGCCACCTTGCGGTCGGCACCCTCCACGTCTGTCCAGCCCATCAGTTCCTGGTTGGGCATACGTATCAGGTCGATGGAAATATTCTCGAAGGTTGAGCCGATATATGAAATCTGGTCGTACTCTTCATCGCTCAGCAACTCTCCTGCCTGTTCTTTCTCACTCATTCTTAACAGGAATGTCACCTCTTCCGTTATGCGTTCTGTTACATCTTTAATCTTTGGTGTCATCATATTCTGTTCCTTCAACAGCTCGGCGGTGTTGTTGAGCAATTCAACGGCTTTCTTCCAGAAAGGAATGTTTGGTTCCACATAGCCTTTTACCAATGGCTCCGGCACACCTCCGCCGCCACACTCGGCCCCCATGGGCTGTTTGGCATAGAGAATGGCGTCGTGTTTCAGTTCGGCCCATGAAGCCAGGGCGGCATTAAGGTCTTTCTTGCTCCATTCGGGAGTGACCATGAAATAGGGTGCCTTTTCGCCTTTGTCCTCATTGTTCAGCACCTTGAGTGTCTGCATCCACTGGGTGGCTATGGTTTCTTTCCAGTCTGTCTCGCTCATGCGCTTCTTCATCTTTTCGAGGGTAGGGGCGTATCCCTTCCATTCGGTCTTCTCGTCCATCAGTATCTGTTCTGCTGCACTTACCCCCATGGCAGCCATGAAGTCCAGGCCTTTTGGCGTGGCGCGCTGGGTGGGCTTACCTTCGTAGTCCACCATTTCCTGCAACACTTCTGCATCGGGCTGGTAGCGCTGCGGCATCACGCAGATTTTGCAGTGGCTGGTCTTCTCGAACTTCGGCCGTATGCGCGTCTGGTTGTTGCCAATCTCATTTATCCTGGCAGTCAGCCGTGAGAGTGCCTTGTTGTCGCTAATCAGTTCCTTTTGTGTCTTTCCGCTCCTCTCTACCTCAGCAATGACCTGTGGCAGACTAACATTGTCTGGCTTACCCATCAGCAGGGTTATCAGGTTGTTGATCTTGTCGTACTTCTGACGGGCTTGGGACGACTGTTTCAGGGCGAAGGCCATCATCACTGCCTGCTTCACCTCGGTGTCGTGGTCCGTTCCTAACGATGCGGTTTGTAACCACATCATGCCACGGAAGTATCGCTTCAAGGCATCGTTGCGGGTGTAGTGGCCACGCACTCGGAACAGGCTGTATGGGAACAGCATGTCGCCCTGATAGTCCATCAGCATGCCGCTGGTGGTGTTCGCTGCATTCAGGCATTTGTCTATTTCCTCCTGTTCTGTGCGGTAGTCGTTGGCATTCTCCATGGGCTTGCCTGTAAACAGGTGCAGTGCCACGTCGAAGAACTGGCGGTTGCGGTTGGCAATATAACCTTCGTCGCTGCCGTCGGGTGCCTCATCGTGGAAAGCCCTCATGATGTTGCGCATCTCACGGGAGAAGTCCGTCATCAGCCCCAGCAACTGGTACTCCTCCAACTCACGTAGCATGCAGTCTATGTAGAGGTGGTAGAGTTGCAGATATAGGTCGGTGGTTACAAAGCTGGGAAATTCGCTGTAGTCGTTCTGCTCGTAGACATGAAACAGCTGTGAGTGGTTAGCCGGCACGATGGCAAACCCCACTTCGCCAAGTCGCTGGCAGAGGGTTGAGTCAAAGTCTTTCAGCTGCTGGGGGTTCAACAGGTTGGACATGTTGACGCGGAGGCCTTCTTCCACTTCGAAGTTCTGCTTCAGCAGGTTGACTTCTTGCTCTTCTATGCGTTTCATGAATGCCAGTTCCTGGTCGGAATAATCCAGCAGCTTTTGCTCGTCAATGGCCCGATAGTAGGCGTCGCGCCAGCTCTCACCCTCACGGCTCTCGACAGATTGTATTTTCTCATCGAACTCCAGCATCAGCGAGTCGTACCATGTGGTGCTCTCGTAGATGCCTCGCAGATAGGAATCCTTGAAGGGCAGGCCTCTTTGGGCTGCTGGGGCGTTGCGCAATATTCGCAGGTCGCTGAGGTTTAGTCGCGATACATCCATGTCGTAGTCGATGCTGTCTTTCAGCAACTCGGCATTGATTACCGATACCGGCACCTGTACAATACTCTGTTTCTGGCTGCATGCTGCTATCAAGGCCGCCATGCATGCCGTCAAGATCACTTTTGTCTTCATTTGCTAAATGTTTTTATTGCTGTCTCTTTGTTTACACCTTTTATTATATAGTGGTCGAAGACCATGCCAAACCCGCTCCATTGATAGTCGGAAACAGTATAGTGGCCGTTGGTTGTCGACTCAAGGGCACGTATCTTGCCGTCCACATAACGGAAGTCCTCGAGTATGCCGCCCAGTCTCGACCCCAACCACAGTGGGCGTGCCTTGCCGTTCACATTCTTGAAGATGAAAATCCTTTTTGCTTTCTCGGGATAGAATCGGGTGCTTTTTTCCACACCAACGATGGCATCGGGATGTCCGTCGCCGTCAACGTCGCCAGTCTGGAACTGATAGACGGGGTAGGGCAGTCGCCAGCCGTTCAACCAGTACAGACTGTCGTTTTCCGTCTTCAGCTCAAAGCTTTGCGCTGTGCAAGTGCACGCGCAAAACCACATGGCAAAGATGGGTAGTAAGCGATGATTCATAACAAAGTAGGTTTTTAGATTGCAAAGTTACAAAAAAATCTTAAAAAGTTCGTTGTTAACAAAAAAAATCGTATATTTGCTGACAAAATAGAAGTATTACAGAATATAAGAAGTCCTATGCTAAACCAATTCTTGTCCGAACTGAAACAGTTTATGCCGTCCGAGCGTATTTATACAGACGAGCTTCGCACCCTTGGATGGGGAACGGACGCAAGTTTCTACCGTCAGATTCCTAAAGTTGTAATCCGTAGTGACGGCGAAGAGGAAATCTCAAAGATAGTAAAGGCTTGTCAAAAGTTTAAGATGCCATTTACATTCCGTGCTGCTGGTACTTCTCTCTCAGGGCAGAGTTGTACGGACTCTGTATTGATAGTTGCCGGAAAACATTGGGAAGGATATGAGATAGGCAAGGATCAAGATACTATTAAGTTACAGCCTGGTGTAGTGGGGGCAAAGGTCAACGAGATTCTGAAACCTTATGGTCGCGTGTTCCCGCCTGATCCCGCTTCCATCGGCTCTGCCATGGTGGGGGGCATCGTCATCAACAATGCGTCGGGCATGAACTGCGGCGTGCATGCCAATAGCGACCGTATGCTCCTCTCCGCCCGCATCATCCTGACTGATGGCACTCTGCTTGATACGGGTGATGCAAAGAGCAGGAAGGATTTCCGCAAGAGCCATCCGGAGTTTCTTAAGAAGATTGAGGCGCTACGCGACAAAGTTCGTGCAGACGAGCAATTGGCCGCGCGCATACGTAATAAATATAGTATAAAGAACGTGACAGGTTTGAACCTGCGTCCGCTCATTGCCTACGACGACCCGTTCGACATCATCGCGCATTCGATGGTGGGTTCAGAAGGTACGCTGGCATTCCTCTCGGAGGTGACGATGAAGACGCTGAAGGATTATCCCTTCAAGGCCTCGGCAATGGTTTACTTCATGACGATGAAGGAGAGCTGTGAGGCCGTCGTGGCCATGAAGAAGATGAAGGCCGGCGAGGAAGATTTGGAATACAGTGCCGAGAATCTGGTGGTAAAAAGTGCCGAGATGCTCGACTACAAGTCACTCAGTTCTGTTGACGATCCCGTATTCTTGCAATACAAGAAGGAAGTCGATGCCGGCAAGATTGAGGGCGTGCAGCCAGGCGACTACCACAACCTGACGGCCATCCTCACCGAGACGAAAGGCATCACGCACGAACAACTGCTGGAAAAGATTGCTCGTATCAAGGATTGTCTGGGGCAGTTCCGGCTCTATATCCCTGCAGAGTTCACGGAAGATCCCGCCGTCTATGGCAAGTACTGGGCCATCCGCTCAGGCATCTTCCCGTCGGTCGGCGGTACGCGTCCTGTCGGCACATCGTGTCTCATCGAGGATGTGGCATTCCCAATTGAGTCGCTGCCTGAAGCTACGGTTAAACTACAGAAACTGATAGCCGACCATGGCTATGACGATGCCTGTATCTATGGGCATGCCTTTGAGGGTAACTATCACTTCATTCTCAACCAGAGCTTTGCCGACGAGCATGAGGTGGCTCGCTATGCCGAGATGATGCGGGCTGTGGCCAAACTGGTGGTCGAAGGTTACGACGGCTCGCTGAAGGCTGAGCATGGCACAGGTCGTAATATGGCACCCTTCGTGAAGTACGAGTGGGGCGACAAAGCCTACGAGGCGATGAAGGAGCTGAAGGCCATCTTCGACCCCGACGGCTTGCTGAACCAAGGCGTCATCTTCAACGACGACCCGGACTGCTTTATCAAGTGTCTGAAACCACTGCCCGTTCTGGACTTCGACTTCGACAAGGTACCTGACGGGGGTCATTATCTGATGGATCCCACCCTGTCGACGGCCAAGGAGACCGTAGAACAGGTGAAACGTGCCAATAAGTGCATCGAGTGCGGATTCTGCGAGGTCAACTGTATGTCGTGCGGTCTTACGTTGTCATCGAGAATGCGTATCGCCGTGCAGCGCGAAATCCGCGCTTTGGCGGCAACCGTCCGTGTGTCAGGCGGTTCTGCCACCGGAACAGCAGCAGCTGAACGACTGGCCACGTTGAAAAAGCAGTATAAATACTATGGTGACCAGACCTGTGCCACCGATGGACTCTGCTCGACATCGTGTCCGATGAAGATTAATACGGGTGAGTTGACGCACCTCATCCGTCAGATGGACATGAACGACAGTCCTATGGGCTATAAGATTGGTGAGTTTGCTGCCAACCACATGGCTGGTATCAAGTCGGGGCTGCGCTTTGTCCTCGATGTGGCTCACCTCGGTCATGTCACTCTTGGTCCGACCATGATGACGGGCATTGCTCGTGGCATGAACAAGATGGGACTGCCCTTGTGGACGACCGCTATGCCCAAGAAGCATCGCCAACCGAAGAAGTCGGATCTCACGCAGTTTATCATCGAAAGAAGTCTCCCCTCATCCCCCTCCAAAGAGAGGGGGCAATGGAGTGCATCTAAGTCCCCCCTCCCCTTGGAGGGGTCGGGGGAGGCTCCTAAGGTTGTCTACTTCCCCAGTTGTATTAATCAGACTATGGGGCAGTCGAAGCATGGCGGAAAGATTCACGATCTCGTCGATGAGGTCATTCAACTCATGGCCAAGGCTGGCTACGAGGTCATTTTCCCAGAGGGTATGGAGCGCATGTGCTGCGGACAGATATGGGAGAGCAAGGGTATGCTCGACATCGCCGACCGCAAGAGCGCTGAGTTGGAACATACACTATGGAAAGCCTCGGAGCAGGGCAAGTATCCTGTGCTGTGTGCCCAGAGTCCGTGTCTGCACCGCATGAAAAAAGTGATGCATAAGATGCACCTCTACGAGCCTGCCGAATTCATAATGAATTATCTGGTGCCGCATCTCGACTTCCATCCCATTGATAGGCACATAGCACTTCATCTGACTTGCTCAACGCGACTAATGGGTGTTGACAAGGATATGATAGCCTTGGCCAGGATGTGCTCTAACAACGTATTCCTTCCCGAGGGGGTGGGGTGCTGCGGCTTTGCCGGCGACCGTGGCTTTACCTTCCCCGAACTGAACAAGCATGGACTGCGCAAGCTGCGTCCGCAGATTGAAGGCAACCACATCGAAGTGGGTTACTCCAATAGCCGGACATGCGAAATAGGTCTTGAGGCAAACACAGGAATACCCTATATGAGCATCGTATACTTGGTGAATGAGTGTACCACACCGAAAAAGGTGTAGAAACAATATGTATTTTCTAATTTAACGAATAAATAACATCATTATGAAGAAACTATTGACAGCATGCTTGGCAGTACTGGTTTTGGCTGCCAATGCTCAGGAAAAGGCCACCAAGTGGTACGACAACATTAAGCTCAGCGGATATGGTATGTTGCAGTATCAGGCAGAGGACAAAGATGGAGAACATCATAACGAGTTTAACCTGCGTCTGGCTCGATTCATCATTGACGGCAAAATCGGCGAGTTTGACTATCGTGCCCAGATTCAAGGAACCAATGCTAAGGGTCCCGGAGAGCCTACCGTTCAACTCGTAGACCTCTATGCTGAGTGGGTTAAGTACAAGGCATTCCGAGTGAGGGCAGGGCAGTTTAAGAGAGCCTTCACCTTTGAGAATCCTACTCATCCTATCACACAGGGCTGGTATTCCTATGCCAACGTTATCAACGCCCTCTCAGGCTTTGGCGACCGTACTGGTGAGAAGTCAAGTGGTGGCCGTGATATCGGACTGCAGGTACAGGGTGACTTGCTAAAGACGGCAGCCGGACGTAATCTGCTGCACTATCAGGTGGGTGTTTATAACGGTGAGGGCATAAACACCAAGGATAAGGACAATCGTAAGGATATCATCGGTGGACTGTGGGTCATGCCCTTCGATGGAGTACGGATCGGTGCATTTGGATGGACTGGAAGCCGTGCCGGAATAGGCGGGAAAAACCGTTACGCCCTCTCTGCTGAGTACGACAAGAACGAATTCACCTTCCGAACAGAGTATCTTCACAGTCAGGGAAAGGGAGCCGACGCATCGTTAGGTGACAAGGCCGACGGTTGGTACGTCTTCGGCATTGTACCTGTCGTGAAGAGCAAGTTGCACGCTAAGGCACGCTACCAATGTTACCGTAAGGCCAAGGAGTGGGACTCGTCGAAGACCATGTACGAGGTTGGCGCCAACTACTTCTTCACCCCGAAGTTGCAGCTCAACTTAGAGTACGCCCGTGTCAACGACCGCTCGATAGCCGATTCCGACAAGCACAACTATAACTTTGTGGACGTAGAACTGGACTTCCGATTCTAAAAAAAACTTATAAGTGAGTGCAAAGTTGCGTGATTTCGTTTTTATTACGTAACTTTGCACGCGATTTTTTAAAACTCAGTTTGTTATGGATTACGAAGAAATTACTAATGTTGTTACACGGGAACAAGAGCTTGAGATGTCGGCCGCTTTCCCTGTGTTGATGCGAAAAGTCTATCTATGGATGACGCTCGCACTTGTTATTACAGGCTTTACTGCCTATTATGTGGCACACAACGAGACACTGTTAACTGCTCTCGTCACCAATCAGATACTGTTATGGGGATTAGTCATTGGCGAGTTGGTACTGGTCTTCGTACTCAGTGCTGCCATCAATAAGCTATCGCTGACAATGGCAACGCTGATGTTTGTGTTGTATTCATTACTCAACGGCGCCACCATGTCGTTCATCTTTCTGATATACACTTATTCCAGCATTACCAACGTGTTCTTTATCACAGCGGCAACATTCGCCGCTATGGCTGCTTTCGGATATTTCACCAAGACCGACCTCACTTCAATGGGAAAGATACTGATGATGGCACTCATCGGTATTATCATTGCCACTATTGTAAATATCTTCACCAAGAGCGAAGGACTCGCAATGATTCTCAATTACCTTGGAGTTCTTGTCTTTGTAGGACTAACAGCATACGACTCGCAGAAGATTAAGCAGATGATGCTTACTGCCACTGATGCAGGAGAGGGGGCACAGAAAATGGCACTTCTCGGCGCACTCTCCCTGTATCTCGACTTCATCAACCTCTTTCTCTATCTTTTACGTCTTTTTGGGTCAAGAAGAGACTGATATTCTTGAGTCGATGAATACAATTGCCTACGCCTTCTATATATAATAAGGTGTAGGCATTTCTTTTGTCATAAATTCCGAAAACTTTTGCATTTCGCTGAAAATAATTGCCGAAAAATTTGGTGGGAATCCTAAAAGTGTGTACCTTTGCACCCGCTTTCGCCCAAAAAGAGTCGGCGGAGGCATTGAGAAGGAGTTCTTTGAAAGAATTACATAGACAGATGAAGGTAGTACAAGAAGCAGGGCGCGCCCCATGGGCGTGCCTTGGGTAACAGAAGAGAACCGTCGATTCGGGCCGCCGCCTCATGGCGCCGGCCGTTGAATTATGAAGAAGGGTGCTTCAGCTTGATACCGGATGGTCGTCCTGGGACA
>JAFSKJ010000005.1 GCA_017449025.1 Prevotella sp.
GCGAGGGCGCCCGCGTTCCAAGACATCCTCACGCATACGAGATGGCACATAGGAACGCGGGCGACCTCGCCCGCCCCGCTGGCACATCCACTCGCTCGTGCGTACGAGAAAAAAGGCGTGAAACATGCCTCATCCGTAGAGTGGCACTTTACGATTGTAAAGTGGCACTTAACTTCAGAAAAGTGCCACTTTAGCTCCGTAGAGTGCCACTCTACGGTGAAGCCACGATGTTTCACGGCTGAAAAGTGTGGTGACAGACCCTCCTCCCCAATAAAAAAACTGGGGATGAGCATTGCCCATCCCCCGTTTGTTGTGCATATCAGCTTACGCGAAGAATAGTTTAGTTGAAGTAGTACTTCACGCCAATCTGCATGCGCCAGCACTGGTTGAAGTTATGGTTGAAGTCCCAGCTGTCGGTGATCTTCGAACCGTCGGTGTTGGTCTGCATGTTGAAGTAAGGCGTGCCATTGTCAATTTTTGCCACCTTAAGAATCTGGCCGTTGCGCGAGAGCACGGTCTTCTCCACGCCCCACTTAGAGCTGAAGAGGTTGCCCACGTTCATAATGTCGCAAGAGAGCTGCAGCTTGTGCGATGTAGAGCCTATCTTGAAGTCGAAGTCGTGCTGCCACTTGAAGTCGAAGCGGTTAACCCAGGGAGCGCGTGCGCTGTAAGCCTCAGCATACTCACCCTTGTGGTTCTTAAGGTAGTTGTCCTGCTCCACATAGTTCCAGAAGTCCTGGCGCTGCTCGGCAGCAGAATAGGTAACGTTGCCCGACTTGTCGGTGACGTCGAGGAAGTTAATCTCGCTGTCGTTGGCAGGAATGTACATAAGGTCGTAGTTGATGCCGTCGCCATTGATGTCGCCATAATAATAATAGCTGTAACCGACAGGCGAGTAGCCCTGATAGAAGAGCGAGAAGTGTTCCTTATGATAATTATATGTTGCCGAGGCAATCACCCTATTGGGAATAACATAGGTTGAGTTCTGCACACTGACATTGTTCGGGCCGTCGACGGTGTAGAGTCCCTGCCAAGCCGACGTTGCGTTCGAGCCGGGCATGCCAGACACCTCGCGCATCACGGTATGAGTGTAGGATGCCATCAGGAAGAGATCCTTTATAGGCTCTGCATTCAGGGTAACGTTGGCCGTCCAGCCATAGCCCTTGCTGGTGTTGGTGAGCACACATGCGTCGGACACATCGTTATAATAGCGGAAGTCGCTCGGATACTGCAGGCGGTTGTCGGCACCATTCAGGCGCGACCATCCTTCGGCCGGCTTGATGTTGTAGTTGTCCAAACGCACGGCATTGATGTTCTTGGTGTAGGTGAACTCGCCGGTGAGTGTCAGGGGGAAGCTTACCGGGAGCTGATAGTCGAGGGCAATGGAGGATTTCCATACCTGTGGCATCTTGAAGCTGTGGTCTACACCGGCAAACGAGCGCTGGAACTGTCCGTCTTCAGGCGTAATGGTCTCTGGAATGTCGAGCATCCGTGCCATCTGGTTGACATCGGTAACAAGTCCGCCCTTGAACTTGTCAAGGTAGTTGTCGTCGCGGTTGGTAACAACACCGTTCTTATAACCTGTGCCGTAGTATGTCAGGCTCTGAAGCATACCGGCATTTGTGGGCATGTTGGTGAAGAACACCAACGGCAGGCGGCCAGCGAACAGGCCAGTACCACCACGCACCTTGAGCGACTTGTCGCCGAACACATCGTAGGTGAATCCCACGCGCGGAGAAATCTGGATGTTGGCCTTCGGCCACTGACCCGTGTCAATATGGCGCCCTCCGAAGTCAAGGTCGTAGAGTGCATTGTTGCGCATCACGTCGTCGTTGTTGAACGAGATGTTGTCGAAGCGTATGCCGTAGGTCAGCTTAAGGTTGTCCAGCACATCCCACTCATCCTGAAGATACAGTCCAAACTGGTTGAACCTAACCTGTGCTGCGGGGTTTTTCTCTCCGTTGTATCCAGTACAGAGTGCCACTGTCTCAGGTGCAGCACCTGTGAGGAAATCGTCGAGCGAACGGTAGCGGTAGTATCCCGTACCCTCGCGCATATAGGCATTGTTGGCCAGCTGGTGCTCGAAGCTCAGTCCGGCAGTAAGCTTGTGTGCGCCCAAATAATAGGTAAAGTTGTCGGTAACTGTGGTAACCTTGTTCTGCACCTTGTTGT
Organism: Prevotella sp.; assembly: GCA_017449025.1. Classification (GTDB taxonomy): domain Bacteria; phylum Bacteroidota; class Bacteroidia; order Bacteroidales; family Bacteroidaceae; genus Prevotella. The sequence goes on from JAFSKJ010000005.1 coordinate 2,173, forward strand.
TCCAGGTGAACAGCTCATAACCGAAGGTCATGTAGGGATAGAGGTCCTGTGTCACAGTGCCATCGTCGGCCACGGAATATCCGTTCATAATGTCAACGAATGGGAATGGTGCCGAGTCTGAACCACGCTCGTCCTCAATGTTTGAGTAGGTGAAAAGGAGCTGGTTCGAGATTTTCTCTCCGAAGCGGCTGTTGAGGTCGGCAGACACAGTCTGGATCTTGTTGTCGGTGGAGTACATAGAGTTAGAGAATGCCATACCATATTCAGAGAAGCGGTTGGCAGCCATACGGGTATTGGTGTAAGCATAGTTACCCGAGCTTCCGTTTGTGGAGTTCCAAGCCTTGTTCTTGGTGTTGTTGTATCGCACTGCAAGACGGTGGTTGTCGGTGATGTTCCAGTCTAAGCGAACAAGGAATTTGGTATTGCTCTCGTCTGCGGGGAAGTCGGTGTAAGAGCCTGGGTCATAGCCGTAAGTGCTCTTCAGGTAGTCAGACACGCGCTGCATGTCCGACTTCTTGGTGCGCGAGATATAGTTGGCCTTGTCGGAGACGCCGTCTTCCGATGCCTGCCAGCGATTCACCACCGTAGGCACTGCAGAGTGCTCAAAGTTGGCGAAGAAGAACAGCTTGTCCTTTACAATCGGTCCGCCAAGGGTGAAGCCAAACGTGGTATTGCGCACCTTGCCCGGATCCACATTGTATGCGTTGTCCACACGGTTACCATGCATGTTCTCGTTGGTATGATAGATGTATGCCGTGCCTTTGAAGGTATTGGTTCCCGACTTGGTTACAGCGTTGATACCGCCGCCAATGAAGTTGGTCTGGCGCACATCGTAGGGAGCCACCACTACCTGCACTTCCTCAATGGCATCCATAGAGATGGGAGAGCCGCCTCCGGGGAGGTTTGACGACAGTCCGAAGTTGTTGTTGAAGTTGGCACCATCGAGCTTGAAGTTTGTCGAGCGGCCGTCGCCACCAGAGAATCCCATACCGTTGGCGTATGGCGAAACGCGGGCAATGTCGGAGATGCTACGGCTAACTGTAGGAAGAGCCATCATCTGTGTGTTGGAAATATTGGTGGTGGCACCCGTTTTCTCTGCTGCGAACTTCGAAGCCTTTCCGCTGACGATAATCTCGCTCAGCTCGTTGGTGTCTTCCGAAATCCAGACAGCCAGATTGTAGGTCTCACCCAGCTGCAGGGTGATACCCTTCAGCGTCTTTGTCTGGAAACCGATGTAACTGACAGTCACTGCGTACGGACCACCAGTACGCATACCCTGAATAGAGAAGCGGCCGGTGGCGTTGGTCACGGCATTATAGCGCGTACCCGACGGCTCGTGGACGGCCTGCACGGTAGCACCTATGACCTCTTCGCCCGTGGCTTCGATGGTCACCTTACCTGCCATACTTGATGTTGTAATTTGTGCCATTGCCGTTAGCGAAAGCGTTAACAGCAGTGCGGCCAGAAAGTACAATCTTTTCTGCATATACTTTACTTTTTTTAATTATTAATGCTCAGCTTGGGCATAAAACCGTGGCTGAAAGTTTATTTCGCGGGCAAAATTAAGCAAAAAAAACGATATAAACGTTATTTTCCTCGTCTTTTTTTCATTTCGGGGCAATTATTTGCCTATAGTGGCTTTGCCGCTCTTGGTAAAGGTCACTTTTCCAGTGTTCAGTTTGTGGGTGACATGGTTGAAGATGATGTTCGAGTTGTAGGGCCTGCCTTTGACGCGCACCTCGAAGTGCAGATGCTCGGTGGTGGCGCGCCCCGTGCGCCCCGTCAGGGCTATGCGCTGCCCGGCCTTCACATGGTCGCCCACGCGCACCATGTTCTTCACGTTGTGGCTGTAGAGTGTCTCCAAGCCGTTGTTGTGGCGTATTACAATGCAGTTGCCGTAGCCATAGTACAGCTGCGACATGGTAACCACGCCGTCGAAGGCAGCCAGTATGTTGTCGGAGGGCCGCGTCTTCAGGTCAGTACCGGTATGGCGGCGCCCGTTCCTGCTGCCAAAGGGGCTGATGACCTTGGCACCGGGCAGTGGATAGCACCAGTCGTCACTCGACATGTTGGAAAGGTTAAGGGTGAACTGGCTGCCACCGCCGAAGGGGTCGCTGGGAGTAAGGCCCTTGTCGGTCTTCTTCTTGGCCATGTTGCGGTCGTTCCACGGGTCGGGCTCCACCACGCTGACGTCGATGCGGAAGCCCTCGCGCTTGCACATCACCACCTGCTTGAGCAGTCTGTGGCTCTTCAGGCCCACTATGATGCTGGGGTTTATGCGCCGCCCGTTCACCATGATGGAAAACTCGCAGTAATGGCGGTCGCCCTCGCCGCCCACGATGGCAATGGTCTGCCCGGCCTTCACGCGCTCGCCCGCGCGTACCATATTCTGACTATTGCGCCCGTAGACGGTCTCTAAGCCGTTGTTGTGGCGCACAACGACAACGTTGCCGAACGGCGCTATGCTGCGCGACAGGCGGACGGTGCCGTCGAACATGGCCTTGACGGCATCGCCCTTGGCCGAAACAATTTCTATGTTGTAGTCCTTGCCATTTTCCGCCTTGCCCACGGGCAGGGGGAAGCTGTACTGGTTGTCCCTGTAGTAGCCGAAGTCAATGGTGAACGAGTCTGACTGCTCAAACAGCCCCGGTGTCTCCACGCTGATGGACTGCTGCTCAATGGGAGTGAACTCAATGGCCGAGGGGCTGGAGACCTGCGCCACGGCATTGACAACAAAACAGGCACAGCACAGAAGCAACCCGAATAGTCGGTGTTCATTCCTCATATTCATAGTCGTCCAGGTCTTCAACGTCCTCAATCTCATCCTCGTCTACAAACACTATCTCCTCATCCTCGCCGGCATCAGCCATCTCGGCAGCAAAACGTCTCATGTCCTTGTCGCGGTGAACCAGCGCCTCAGAGGTGGTGACGGCGGCCAGCTTGTTAGACTCGGCATTCATCTCGCTCCAGAGCACATCCTTCAGCTCGTCGAGACCGAAGCCGCTGACGGCAGAGATGAACACCACCGGCAGGTCGGTAGGCAGAGTCTCGCGGAGCATCTCCATCAGCTCATCGTCGAGCAGGTCGCACTTGGTGACTGCCAGCACACGGTGTTTGTCGGTCAACTCGGGGTTGAACTGCTGAAGCTCGTTAAGCAGGATCTCGTACTCACGCTTGATGTCGTCGGTGTCGCCAGGTACCATGAAGAGCAAGAGCGAGTTGCGCTCAATGTGGCGCAGGAACCGTAGCCCGAGGCCCTTGCCTTCGGCGGCCCCCTCGATGATTCCCGGAATGTCGGCCATGACAAACGACTTGCCGTCGCGATAGGCCACTATGCCCAACGAGGGTTCCATGGTGGTGAAGGGATAGTTGGCTATCTTCGGCCTGGCATTCGACAGCGCCGACACCAATGTGGACTTGCCGGCATTGGGGAAGCCCACCAGTCCGACATCGGCAAGCAGCTTCAGCTCGAGGATGACCATCATCTCCTCCATTGGCTCGCCCGGCTGTGCATAGCGCGGAGCCTGGTTGGTGGCGCTGCGGAACTGGAAGTTGCCAAGTCCGCCGCGTCCGCCCTTCAACAGCAGCACCTCCTGACCGTCGTAGGTTACGTCGCAGACGTACTTGCCTGTCTCGGCATTGTAAACCACTGTGCCACAGGGCACGTCGATATACACGTCCTTGCCGTTGGTGCCGTGGCACTTGTCGCGACCGCCGTTGCCGCCGTGCTCGGCGAAGATGTGGCGCTCGTATTTCAAGTGAAGCAAAGTCCAGTAGTTGTGGTTGCCGCGCAGTATGATACTTCCACCCTTGCCGCCGTCGCCGCCGTCGGGGCCACCGTTGGGGTTGTACTTCACATGCTTAAGGTGCATGCTGCCCTTGCCGCCCTTGCCGCTGCGGCAAAGTATCTTGACGTAGTCAACGAAATTGGATTCTGGCATATAAATACAGTGTTCTTTTTAGGTATGTTCTATAAGGCAGGTATGGGTCTTCTGCCGTTTGTCGTAGTTGATGCCTACCAACAGCAGGTTGTCGGCATACGGGGCCACCTTGGCAGTGTATTTCTTCCGCTTTATCTGGCTGATGGCGGCGTCGGCATCCTGATTATATTTCAGTTCCACAACAATGGCTGGCGAGTCCACATTCTTGCGAGGTATGAACACCAGGTCGGCAAAGCCCTTCCCGCTGGCCAGCTCTCTGTGAATGACATAGTTGTTGCGGGCGTAGTAGAAGGCGATGCTGAGCACACAGGCCAGCGAATTCTCGTTGTTGTAGCTCAGTATGCTCGTATTCTCATCGTGGGCTGCGGCTATTCCTTCGGCTACGGCTTCGCTGTCGCCGTCGAGCACCGCGCCCAAGAGTTGCTTCGACTTGTCTATCGCTACGGCAACGTGGTTCCAGTTGCTTAACTTCACGGCATTCACCATTTCGCCTGCCACCTCATAATTGGGAATGAAGCACTCGTTCTCACGCCAGTTGTAGGAGAGATAGCCTAAGTGTATCAAAACCGTCAGTACGTCATCTTTAGAATGTATCACAGACATGTCGTTCTGGAAACCTGTGGGATCCACATAGCAACGGCCACCAGCCAGCATTTGGATGATGTCGTCTTTCAGCCCTTCGTAGTTCATCTGTATATAATGAGCCACAGCATCGTAGGCTCCTGTACTGGCCCAGAAACTGCGGCAACGACGGCTCCTAATAGCCATCATCACTGAGTTTGGGTTGAACATCGACATCTCATCGCCAATCTGGTAGCCGTCGTACCATTTCTCCAATTCTTCGTAGTCCGCTCCATGCTTCTCAGCCAACATCCTTACCTCGTCCTTGGTAAAACCAAAGTATTGGCCCATGTCTACAGGCTCTACTATCGAGTATTCCACGAAATTGTTCAGGGCCGATTCCGTCTTGTATTTTTTTATTGGCAGGATGCCCGTCATATACACACCGGCAAAGACGCGTGATGCGTTGACATCCTTGAACATCCGGCGCATCCAGCCTACATAGCTGTCCATGGCGCTTGACGCGGGAGGAAACTCGCGGCAGATGGCATCCCATTCGTCAACGATGAGGATGAACGTGTCGCCAGTAGCCTCGTTGATACGGATTAGCGCCTCCATCAGGTCATCACCCTCCTTTACCGTCACCTGTGGGTAGACATCCAGAACGTCATCAAGCAGCTTCTCCTTGATCTTGTCAACTATACTGTCGTTCTTGAAGCGCTCTGTGAAAGCGCTCATGTCAAGATAGATGACAGGGTATTTGTTCAGATGCTTCTCAAACGCCGGATCTCCAGCAATCTCTAAGTCGGCGAACAGGTGGCGTGAGTCGCACGAACGGTCGTAGTAGGCACAGAGCATCTTTGCCGCCAGCGACTTGCCAAAGCGGCGGCAGCGGCTGACGCAGCTGAAACGCCGCTCGGTGAAGAGCGAGCCATTGACAATGGATATAAGTCCCGACTTGTCGACGTATTCACCATTGCGGGCTGACTGGAACCCTGCATTTCCAATATTGATATATGTACCCATACAGCTAACTCATATTGAGGTTTTCGCATTAACAGACTGCAAAAATACGAATAGTTTCTCACATTTCCAAGCATTTTCCCGCTTTTCTTCGGAACGAGGCCGGAAATAGGTTATTCTTTGATGTGCCATGGCTTGATAGGGGTAGCCAGCTGGCTACCCCTATCTGATACCTACGGCATCGTCTTCCTATAGATGTGTATTGGCAATAGACATTCCTTTTACTTCATCGCGACCTTTTTACCTCCAATGATGTTGATGCCCTTGCGAGGAGCGGCGAGGCGCAGGCCAGAGAGCGAATAGACGGGAGCAGCCTTGTCGACATCGGCGGTGATGTCGCTGACACCAGCCTTATAGGCATCGTAGTCCTGCGTGAAGAGGAACTCCTTCCACTGGTCGGCAGCCTGATAGGCGGCAGTGGAGCCATTGGGCACGGTAAGCGTGCAGTCCCACTTGTTGATGTCGTCCATGGCCTGTGAGCCGCAGACGGGAGGAACAGCTGTATGGCTGATAACGTTCTTCACGGCAGAGCAGTCGGAAAACGCTTCCTTGCCGATGGTCTTCACGCTGCTGCCGAACTCGAAGTAGTCGAGGCTGGAGCAGCCGCTGAAGGCCCAGTTGCCGAAGGTGGTCACGCCGTCACCAATCTTCACGCTCTTCAGCCCACTACATCCGTAGAACTCATTCTCGCCAATCTCCGTCTCGCGGTCGGTAATCTCCACCTCACGTAGCGAAGTGTTTCGGTAGAAGGGGCTGTAGCCCTCATTCTTGCTTGTGCCGTAGGCGATGTTGCGGCCAATATAAACCTTGTCCAACGGGCAGTCCTCGAACAGGGGAGTGCCACTATATACGGTTACCTTGTTAGTCTCGTAGTTTACACTTATAAGCGCATTGTAATCTAAGGAGAGCTGTCCCGCTCCGTCGTTCATGGTGACATTCTTCAAGGACAGGCATCCCTTGAAGGCATTGAACAACACGTTGGTGGTGGCGGCGGGCAAGGCTATCTCTTTCAGCGATGTGCAGTCCTGGAACGAGCTAATGCCAAGCCAGGTTATCGTCTCAGGCAGTTTCGCGCTCTCAAGGTTTCTGCAACCGTCGAACACGTGGTCGGCAATGTAGGGCAGGCCCTCTCCCAGCTCAGCTTTCTTGACGAACGTATTGCCGCAGCAGGTGTAGGGGTTCACATTGTTCACCTTGAACGTCACGCCGCGATATGTAACCGTAGTGCCCAGCTTGGTCAGTGCCGCGCTCTCGTCGTAGACGGCATCGAAGGCGTCGCACGTCCTATCGGCCATGCTCGTCGGCACATACTTCACGCCGTCAATGGCAAAGGCGGAGCTGAGCAGCGGGTAGATGTAGATTCTTAAATTTGTGATACGATAACGGTCTTTATCAAATGTAAACAGGTTATTCGACACATAGTTGACATTTCCCGCTGCATTTGTATAGTTCGTAGGCGGCGTGTTCGTCAGCCAGATAGTCTTTTTTATAAAGCTCCTTTCCTCATATGAACTATCATGGCCTCCGAATGCGCTCTGGCCTATTTCCAAGACTCCAGAGCCGATGGTGAGCGAATGGATGGTGTCTTGATAGAAGGCGTTATTTCCGATACTGGTCACAGAATTGGAAATGTTAACCGACTCAATAGTGCCACAGCCTCTAAACGCTCCTTCCTCTATTGAAGTCACAGCATTATGAAGAGTAATGGTTCGCAGCCCTTTGAATCCATAAAAAGAATATTGAGGCACCTTAGTTATTGAAGTTGGTATCACCAGGTCTTTCACTTCTTCCCCGTTCAGATATAGATGTTTGGCGAATTGTAAAGGGTTACTATAGCCACGTTGGTCATTAGTTGCTTTCTGGTCTACAAAAGGTATTCTTAGCCATGCCTCTAAATCGGAAATGTAAACTTCTGACAAATTATTGCACTGATAAAAAGCAGTCTCCTCTATTTCTGTTACCGAACTTGGGATATTAATTGAAGCTAATTTGGAACACTCTCTAAAAGTTCCAGAACGAATTGCCGAGATGGAATTTGACATAACCACAGACGTAAGTTCATAACATCTGTAGAAAGCATTTTTCCCCAAACTTTTCACAGTATTGGGCATCGTCACAGAACTCAGCTTTCCGCAAGATTCAAAGCATTGCTCACCAATCGTCTCTAAAGAATTACTAAGGGATATTGTTGTAAGTTTACTGCAATCAAGAAAAGCCCCCCTCCCCATTACCGTGACTGAATTTGGAACGTTGATGCTGGTCAAACCTTCACATCTGTAAAAGGCATGATCTCCGATGGAAGTAATAGTATTAGGGATTACAACACTTGCAAAATCATTACTACAAGCGTAGAATGCACCCTCGCCAATACTCGTTACTTTGTATTCCTTCCCTTCATAGGTAACTAATTCCGGAATTACAACTCTTCCTGTATATGTGCCAGGTGCTTTCTCTCTTGTTACCTGAGCCTCACCACCAGAAAGGTTATAGAAAATTCCGTCAATCTTTGCATCGTATGCCGACACTTTGCCTGTCGCCATGCTGAGCAGGGCGATAAGAAATAATGTGTAATATTGTTTCATGTTTTCTTGTTTTGGGAGAATAAGAAAAGGGCGCAAACCATCCGATGCTTATTCTCAACTCTTGGTAACCGGCAAGCAACCAAACACATTAAACAAGCAAGAACAGTCCACGCCCCCAAACGGGCGTGAACCTTCTGGACTGCTTGCTCTCAATGTGTGAAAATTTGCCGGTTTTCTTGAGTTGAGAGAGACAAGAGCAGAAAGCTCATGTATCTAAAAAGACTGTCGAACGGGACTCAGACGCACTTCCCTCATTTCCAGGTTAGTAATTACGTTTGTTTTCAGTCCCTTTGGGAGCGCGGCACCCGGTGCCGTCTTTCTGTGGTTTCTTCCCGTTGTTGTCAGTTGTTATGTCATATTATTGCATTATTAAATTTGTTTCTTTGGAATTACTCATCTTCAGAAAAACACCATGGGGAGTGCTGACTTCTGCTTTTGCGCCATCTCACTCTCCATGCGCTGGACGGCTGTCTTCAAGAAGAAGGCCACGAGGTGTTCGTCGGTTCCTTCCGTCCGTATCTGCTTCAGGGCAGTGATGTAGGCTGCTCGGGCTTCGCGCCTTATAATCAGCAACGGATGCCCTGCACGTAGCAGGATGAAGTTGGAGAGCAGACGACCCGTTCTGCCATTGCAGTCACGGAAAGGATGCAGATACTCGTAATAGCCGTGCCATCTGGCGGCAACCACCAAGGGGTGCTGCCCACTGTCGATAGCTCTCTGTGTCGATTCCATCAGACTGGGTACACGAGCAACGAGTGTCTTATGGTCGCCAAAGAGTGTGTCGCCAACCACCATATCCTCGGTAGTATATTCTCCGGCAACGGCTCCTGGCACCCGATAGCTTAGAGTGTGCTCCGTAACCAGACGGTTCACTGCCTTCAACAAGGCCTCGTCGAACGGGCTGTCTAAGTGTCCGACCATGTAGTCGAAGGCCCGGAAATGGTCGGCCATCTCCACACACTCCAACAGAGAATGGCCTACGGGAACCATTGCCATGCCCTTTTCGCGGAGCATACGGGTATCGTCTACAGTAAAGGTGTTGCCCTCAATAGCACAAGAATGAGCCGAGAACAGTATCTCGCCATATTCCAGCCACTGTTCGCGCCCCATCCTGTCGGCCACCTTCTGCTGATACTCCCGCCGGATGCTTTCGTATTCCTCTATTTCCTTTTCAAACATCAATTGGTTTTTTATGATTCCTCGTCAAGCCAGTACTGCGCCGGCCTTGTAAGACTCAAACAGGTAGCTCGGGTTCTCATAGTACATGGATGAGTTATAATTATCTATCTTACGCGTAATCCAAGAGTTGTATACCGCTATCAACGTTTCGATAACATTTCCACCGCCAGCATGGGAGACATCCAAGATAAGGCGTTGGTAAACCTTGCCAATATCCCAATGTGAAGGGATGGCATAACGAGATGGAGCAATATTGTCGAAGTAGCCTTCTTCTATATGGTGCTTCGCCACCAGTTCGTCTGCCACCTTGTCAATATTCTCACAATGGTATATGTCAGCATAATCATAGACGTGCTGTAATTCTTTCCTGCCCAATGCGTTCACCACCGTGCTACGATAGTTATTAGTCTTACGACCAATATACTCAATAAGGCTGCAAAGGAAAAACAGGTCGTTCTCTTTCTGGTCTTCTCTTCCTGTCATAGGCTATAAACCGTTTTAAAAGTGATACTATTCAACGAGGCATCTGTACAAAAGGCAATTTGGTAAGTGGGGTACTTGAATTTGGCCAACACCCAGAATTGTTCGCGTGTTATGATACCACGGATATAGTCTGAAACGTAATTATATATTTGGTCGTTGGCCATCGCCCCAATGACAATGTCGTTGCCATGAGGCTGTCCGTCTCTGCATGCAACAACAAAGTCAAGCCATTCATCGGTCATATCCTTGAACTCAAGAACCTTCAGTCCTTCCACTGGCAGATACTCGTAGACATTCACCTGAGGTGTGTCATATTTCCCAGCCCACCGTTCTGCCTGTTGCTTCAGCTGAGTGCAGTAGAAACCCGTGCCAAAATCCTTCGTGTAACGTCCTTTGATGATACGAGGTATCTCTACCTTAGTATAACTGCCGTGATATACTTCCATCATTTTAGATTATCAATCACTTTTTGAATATCGCTGAAGATGCGGTCGAGGTCACCAAGACCGTCTATGTGATGATGAATGCCCTCATGCTTGTACCACTCGATGAGCGGCTGTGTCTGGGAATGGTAGACAACGAGGCGCTTCTTGATGGTCTCCTCGTTGTCGTCGGCACGACCGCTCTGCTGTCCGCGCAGCAGGAGGCGCTTCATCAGCTCGTCCTCAGGCACTTCAAGTTCAAGCATCGCAGCCACCTTGTGCCCGCGCTCGGCAAGCATCTGCTTCAGGGCCTCGGCCTGGGGGATGGTACGTGGGAAACCGTCGAAGATTACGCCGGGATGGCTGGGGCCGAAGCTGTCGTAGACAGAGGCGAGGATGGAGACCATCAGCTCGTCGGGTATCAGCTGGCCTTGGTCAATATACTGCTGGGCGGTCTTGCCCAACTCGGTGCCGGCCTTGATTTCGCCGCGCAGCACGTCGCCGGTGGAGATGTGCTTCAGGCCGTACTTCTCTATCAGTTTGTCGCTCTGCGTTCCCTTGCCTGAGCCTGGAGCGCCGAAGATTACGATGTTTTTCATATTGTTAATCCTTTCTGTGTTTGTTTGCAAGATGTATGTGTTCTTTGTCTTCAGACCGTGCAGGCCGAAGATGTCCATTGCGAAGTCGCCCTCCTTGAGTTCTGGGTCGCTCGGCAGGTGTGGCAGTTTTACTTCTCTTGGCATATCAGGAGTTCTTTTGCTTCTTTAATCACTTACCAGAGTATAAACGTCTTTCAGCCCTCGGCCACGCTGGTCGTAGTCAAGGCCATAGCCTAAGATGAAATCATCAGGGATGCGGAAGGCCACATAGTCTATCGACAGGTCAACCTTCTGGCGGTCGGGCTTGAAGAAAAGGGTACAGATGTGTACTGACTCAGGGTTGCGTGTACCGAGAGACTCTATCATCCGCTTCATGGTAAGGCCACTCTCCACAATGTCTTCAAGAATGATAATGGTGCGCCCGCTCAGGTTTTCGTTGATGCCTATCACTTCCTTGATTTTACCTGTGGAGGTGGTGCCCTGATAGGATGCCAGCTTCACAAACGAGATCTCACACGGGATGGTCATCTCGCGCATCAGGTCGGCAGCAAAGATAAAGGCACCGTTAAGCACTGCGAGGAACAGCGGGTTCTTACCCTCCATGTCACGGCTGATCTTCTGTGCCAGGTCCTTTACTCGCTGCTTGATCTCTGCCTCGGAGATTGACGGTTCGAACGTTTTGTCGTTGATGGTTATTCTGCTCATAGCTGTGAGGTTTTGTCTTACTTTCGGTTGCAAAGATAGTCATTTTTTTGATATTAGTTGCACGTCTCAGCATTATTTTGTAACTTTGTAGCCAAATTTTCCCGGAAGATATTTATTGACAATGGAAGAGACAACAAAAATACCACATGAGTGGAACAAGTTCTACCTGAAGGACGTGTCGTTTGTAAACCTGATGACAAGGCGCATATTCAGCGTGCTGATAGTGGCAAACCCCTATGACGCCTTCATGCTGGAAGACGACGGCCGCATAGACGAGAAGATTTTCGACGAGTATATGGAGCTGGGCATGAGATACCCGCCCACCTTCACGCAGGTGTCCACCACCGATGAGGCCAACGAGGTGCTCAAGACCACAGACATAGACCTGGTGATATGCATGCCGGGTACGGCCGACAACGACGCTTTCACCGTTGCCCGCGAGGTGAAGGCTGCCCACCCCACAATACCATGCGTTGTACTGACACCATTCTCACACGGCATAACCAAGCGCATTGAAAACGAGGACATGTCGATGTTCGACTATGTCTTCTGCTGGTTGGGCAACACCAACCTCATCATGTCGATAATAAAGCTGCTCGAGGACAAGATGAACATTGAGCACGACATACGCGAGGCCGGAGTGCAGATGATACTGCTTGTGGAGGACAACATACGCTTCTACTCGTCTGTACTGCCCAACCTGTACAACTACATACTGGCGCAGTCGAAGCGCTTCTCTACAGAGGCACTCAACCCACACGCCGCAGCACAGCGCAAGCGCGGACGCCCCAAGGTGGTGCTGGCCACCAACTACCAGGAGGCAATGGAGATTTATGAGAGATATGCTGAGAACACCCTCGGGGTGATATCAGACACCCGCTTCCCGATGAAGGCGATTGCCGGCAGGCTGAGCCACGTGGACGAGGGAGACCCCGAGGCTGGACTGAAGCTGCTGCGAGAGATAAGGCGACGCGACGAGTACGTGCCGCTGATTCTCGACTCCAGCGAAACCGTGAACAGGGAGAAGGCCATAGAAGAGGGATTCCACTTCATAGACAAGAACTCGACAAAGATGAACGTAGACCTGCACCGCCTGATGGAGGAGCACATGGGTTTCGGCGACTTCGTGTTCCGCGACCCGGAGACACATGAGGAGATAGCCCGCGTGTCGAGCCTCAAGGAGCTGCAGGACAACATCTTCAAGATTCCCGCCGACTCGCTGAGCTACCACGTGTCGAGAAACAACATGAGCCGATGGCTGACCGCAAGGGCCATCTTCCCGGTATCGGCATTCCTGAAGCACGTCACGTGGCACAAGCTGCAGGACATTGACGCCCACCGCCAGATTATCTTCGACGCCATAGTGCAGTACCGCAGGATGAAGAACATAGGCATAGTGGCCGTATTCGACCGGCTGAAGTTCGACCGCTACGCCCACTTCGCCCGCATAGGAGAGGGCTCGCTTGGCGGAAAGGGGCGTGGACTGGCTTTTCTCGACAATATCATCAAGCGCCACCCGGAAATGAACGAGCATGAGTATGCACAGGTATCGATACCTAAGACGGTGGTGCTGTGCACAGACTTCTTCGACGAGTTCATGGAGAAGAACAACCTGTATCCCATTGCCCTGAGCGATGCTCCCGACGAGGAGATACTGCAGCACTTCCTGAGGGCACAGCTGCCAGACTCGCTGATAGCCGACTTCTTCACATTCTTCGACGCCGTGAAGTCGCCCATTGCCGTACGCTCAAGCTCACTGCTCGAAGACTCGCACTACCAGCCCTTCGCAGGCATTTACTCCACATATATGATACCATACTTGGACGACAAGTATGAGATGCTGAGGATGATGGCATGCGCCATAAAGGGCGTATATGCATCAGTGTACTACAAAGACTCGAAAGCTTACATGCTGGCAACGCAGAACGTGATTGACCAGGAGAAGATGGCAGTGATACTGCAAGAGGTTGTTGGCAGACAGTACGGCGACCATTATTATCCCAGCTTCTCTGGAGTGCTGCGCTCGCTGAACTACTATCCCATTGGCGACGAGACAGCCGAGGAAGGCATAGCCTCATTAGCATTGGGACTGGGCAAATATATAGTTGACGGAGGGCAGACTCTGCGAGTAAGCCCCTATCACCCCACGCAAGTATTGCAGACGAGCGAAATGGAAACAGCGCTGCGAGACACCCAGACGCGCTTTTATGCCTTGGACATGAAGAGCGAGGAGTTAGGATGGTCTGTCGACGACGGTTTCAACATTAAGTCGCTGCGTGTGAAACAGGCAGATGCCGACGGCTCACTGAACTATATAGCGTCAACCTTCGACCCCGTGGACCAGGTGATACGCGACGGCATATACGAGGGCGGCAGAAAGGTGATAACATTCAGCGGAGTGCTACAGCAGGGAGTGTTCCCCCTGCCAGAGCTGCTACAGATGGCACAGAAGTACGGATCGGAGGAAATGCGCCGGCCAGTAGAGATTGAGTTTGCATGCAACATCGACTCCAAACCGTCGGAAGGGGGAAAAGTGAACGGCACCCTCTACCTGCTGCAGATACGCCCCATCGTAGACTCGAAGCAGGTGTTGGACGAAGACCTGCAGAAAATACCCGACAGCCGATGCCTACTACGTTCGTACAACTCATTGGGGCACGGCATTTCAGAGGATGTTTACGATGTGGTGTACGTGAAGACCGACGACAACTTCACTGCAGCCAACAACCCCGCCATAGCCCGGGAAATAGAGACAATAAACCAAAAATTCTTAGACAAGTCGGAGAACTACGTGCTTATAGGTCCCGGACGCTGGGGCAGCAGCGACTACTGGCTCGGCATACCTGTGAAATGGCCGCACATCAGCGCGTCGAGGGTGATTGTCGAAGCCGGACTTAAGAATTACCGCGTAGACCCCTCTCAGGGCACACACTTCTTCCAGAACCTGACAAGCTTCGGTGTAGGATACTTCACAATAAACACATTCACAGGCGACGGCGTGCTGCAAAAAGAAATTCTCGATGCCATGCCAGCCATAGAAGAGACAGACCATGTGCGCCACGTGCGCTTCGAACGCCCGCTTAAGATCATGATGGACGGAAAGAAGCAGCAGGGAGTGGTGCTGTTGCCGTAGGCTATCGGCTGGTGCGCATTCTAAAGGTACGCGACTGGCTGCCTATCTCGCTTGCTCCCTGAAAAAGGCCTATCTGAATAACAGCCTCACCATCCCTTAGCCTATTGTCGGCTTTCACAGTGGCAGTGTAACGAATGGTCTGATATGGCTGTATACTCTCAATAAGAACATTCTCAGAGATACGGATATGCTTGTTTCCCGACACTTCGCTGACAGTAGGCATAACGTGGAAGGCTGTCTGCGCAGAGTTATTGTAGATTTCAAACACCATGCGAGCCTCTTCGTTTCGTGCGATGATACCGTCGCGGCTGCTATCCAAGAGGCGGGCATTGCGTATCTCAAGAACAGCATTACTTACTGATGAACGATACTCTCGGCGGTTGATGTCACCCTGCCAATCGTCGGCATAATCGCGTTGGGAATAGCCATCGCGGTCATAGCGGCGGTTCACACGGTCCTCATACTGCTGCTGGGCGCGATTATCAGCAGCGCGACCCACAGCAGCACCGACAGCAGCACCTCCAGCCATTCCCACCAAGGCTCCTACATCGCTACCGCGCCAGCCGCCCGTAACACCACCAACAACAGAGCCAATGATGGACCCGAAATGTGCGCCTGTATATGCGCCTGTAGCCTCATAACTGCCGCAACTGCTCATGAGCATTACAGCAATAGTCATCATTAAAAATACCTTCTTCATAGCTATTATCTTTTTTATCAGTTATTGCCTTATAGCGTTGCAAAGGTAGACAATAAATCCATTCCGTGCAAGGGGAATTCCCCAAAACAGCATAGGGGAACCCCTAAAAACGAAGAGAGCCGGAACACTAATGTTCCAGCTCTCCTTAGTATCGTTAAGAATGATTACTTAATCTGAGTAGATGCACCAGAGTGAGTGTTAACCAGAACGATGCTGGCTACACCAGTGTAAATCCTTACGCTGAATGTCTGGCCACCAAATACGAACTCAACGTCCTTGTACTCATGAACAACCTGAAGCTCATAAGTCTTACCGTCATAGTCAACAGGTAATACAACAGGAACGTCCTCAGTCTGTACAGGAGCACCGAACAAGCTGTTCAGGAAGCTACCAATCAGACGGAAAGCCTCGCCTAATGCGCGCTGTACGCCATAGACACCAAGTATCTCATAACCATAACGCATGGGAACGATGTTAGAGTTACCAGGATTGATAGGACGCTGAGGAGCTACATAGGTGATGTAGTCGCGGCCAACCTGAACGTTGATGATACGAGCGAGCAGGCTGAACACCCAGCTGCGAGGACCAATGTTGTCGATGTCTGCAGAGAGAACACCATCCTTAACCATAACGGGAACAGTCTGCTCACCGTTGGTAGCAACGAACTCGAAGTTGGTGGCAACACCCTCGGGCATAGTAGCAGTCAGCTTAACAGGACGGCTGAAAGAAACGCCCTTAGGCTGAATGTCGAAAGCCATAACGGGAGAGCTGATTTCCTCACCAGCAACCAGATTGTTAACATCGATAGCATTAGCAACCTCGTAAGAAGCGATAGAGAAACTCTTGTCAGAACCGTTGATAGCAACATCAGCGGGAACCTCAATACCAGCTACTGCACCCCAGCTGTTAGGAGTACTGTAAACAGTTGTACCCTTAGCACTCTCCTGAGCAACCTCGTTAGAAGCCTTCTCCATCATGGTAATCTCGATAGACTTCAGTGAGCTCTCGCCGAACTCAATCTGAGACTCCTGAGAGATGTAGCCCTCGGCAGAAACGGTGAGAACACCCTTAGTAGCCTTTGTTGAGAACTCAGCCTCAGTACCAGTCTTGGTCTGGCCGTCGAATGTGAAGGTAGCAGCAACATTACTCTTAATCTTAAGAGTGTTGCCCATCTGAACCTTTACTTCCTTTACAACGCCATCGTTGTCATCACTTGCGCAAGAACTCAGAGTCAAACCGGCTACGAGTGCCACTGCGCCAAACATAAAGTTAAATTTGTTCATAATTGTAAGATTTAATTAAATGTGTATAATTGTATGTTTGTTTATATCGATATTTTGCCTTTAGCCACTTCAAGTGATGTGCAAATTTACGAATAATTTATGTAACTCAATGCTTCCGCAAGCTTTTTTATCCGTTTTTTAACATCATATAACATAAACCGCTTATTTTTGAAGTTTTTATTCAATAATTCTTAATAGTTATGCGCTTGTTTTTAATTCTTTTCATGTCGCTGTTCATGTCCTGCCATCTCGGAACAATGCCATAGGGGCTGATATCGGCAATCTCGAATTCAAAGATGGGTAGTTCTGGCGACATGTCCTCGGTCTTCATGGGATAGTTTGTTGTAAGCATACGCTCTACAGTGACTGTTGTGATGCCCTGTGCGAGCATGTCAAGGGCTTTGGCAGCTCCCCACGACAGGTCAATGATTCGACCTCTTCCGAAAGGTCCCCTGTCAGTAACCCTTACCACCACCTGCTTGCCGTTTGAGAGATTGGTGACTTTGAGAATGGTGCCGAAGGGGAAGGTGCGGTGCGCGCATGTCATGGAATCGTGGTGCAGGCGTTCTCCGCTGGCAGTACGCACTCCCGTTGCCCGTTTGGAATAGTAGGAAGCCTTTCCTCGCTGTTGTTGTGCTCTTGCGGTTGATATATTAAGGTGGGAGACTTGGCTCATTGCGCCCACCATGAGGAACAACACGCACAGCAATGTTACGCGCAGCCCATTGGAAGAAGCTTTATTCGCGACTTGTCTACTCACTTACACCTTATTATATATATATACGCTTACGTTTTATACTATCCGGCATTTCTGCCTCTAAACCACACCCTGAGCCAGCATGGCCTTGGCCACCTTCATGAATCCAGCGACATTGGCTCCCTTCACGTAGTTGACATAGTCACCGTCACGGCCGTATTTCACACACTGCTCGTGAATACCAGACATGATCTGGTGCAGACGCTGGTCAACTTCGTCGGAAGTCCAGCTCAGTCGCATAGAGTTCTGAGACATCTCAAGTCCGCTGGTGGCCACGCCTCCTGCATTTACTGCCTTACCTGGGGCGAAAAGCAGCTTGGCGGCAATAAACTTCTCAGCAGCTTCAGCCGTGCAGCCCATGTTCGACACTTCTGCCACACACAGTGGCTTCTGAGCCAGAATCTTGTCGGCATCATCACCGTTAAGCTCGTTCTGCGTGGCACATGGCAGATAGATGTCGGCCTTCTGCTCCCAAGGTTTCTTTCCCGGGAAGAATGTAGCGCCGTCGAACTCATCTGCGTATGGCTCACAGACATCATTACCCGAGGCGCGCAGTTCCAGCAGGTAGTCGATTTTCTCTGCGTCGAGGCCTGCAGGGTCATAGATGTATCCGTCCGGCCCGCTAATGGTGATCACCTTGGCCCCAAGCTCTGTAGCTTTCTTTGCGGCTCCCCATGCCACGTTACCGAAGCCAGAGACGGCAATGGTCTTGCCCTTAATGTCAAGGCCATGCTCGGTGAGCATCTGGTTAACAAAGTACAATGCTCCGAAGCCTGTTGCCTCTGGGCGCAGTATACTGCCTCCCCACTCACGGCCTTTGCCCGTGAGCACTCCTTGGAACTGGTGCGTGAGCTTCTTATATTGTCCGAAGAGATAACCGATCTCACGTGCTCCTACGCCGATATCGCCTGCGGGAACATCCTCGTCTGGTCCGATATGGCGGTAGAGTTCTGTCATAAAAGCCTGGCAGAACTTCATCACCTCGTTGTCGCTCTTTCCACGTATCGAGAAGTCGCTGCCTCCCTTACCACCGCCCATGGGCAGGGTTGTAAGTGCGTTCTTGAACGTCTGCTCGAAGCCGAGGAACTTCAAGATGGAAAGGTTAACTGATGAGTGGAAGCGCAGACCACCCTTGTACGGGCCAATGGCGCTGTTGAATTGCACGCGATAGCCGAGATTAACCTGTACTTCCCCTTTGTCATCGACCCAAGGCACGCGGAATGTCACAATGCGCTCCGGTTCAACAATGCGCTCTACAATCTTTGCCTTCTCAAACTCAGGATGCTGGTTGTAGACGTCTTTGATTGATTCAAGCACTTCGCGTACTGCCTGTAGATACTCCAACTCGCCGGGATGCTTGCGCTCCAGTGCTTGCATGATTTTTTCAACTTCCATAGTGCTGTAGATTTGTCGTTTAATTGTTAGTGTAATATCATTATGTTACTTAAGACGGCGCAAATATAAGAAAAATATAAATACCTTCCAAGCTTTTTCGTGAATAAAATTCCCATAAAGTTACAGTTTGTTAAATACAGAGGCTTTAACAGCCCCTATACCCCACTCTTCCATGCAAAAAGCAAAGTAAGGACAAGCTTCCTTGCCAAATGCCACGGTAAGCATCTACTTCTTCAGCAAAGATGCGATGTAGAGAATGACAACTGCTCCAACGACTGCCGTTCCAAGCTGTCCCAAGAGTCCACCCCACTCAATGCCCAAGAGGGTGAAGAGCCATCCGCCGAGGGCACCGCCGAAAAGCCCGAGGAGCAGGTTCATCAGGAAGCCGAAGCCGCCACCTTTCATTAACTTGCCGGCACAGAATCCAGCCAGACATCCGATAATAATTGATCCGATAATTCCCATAATTCTTTTTTTTTAAATGTTATTCTTTATTGCCAGTTGGCACACTGTCAGCTTGTATCTTTGCTTGCGAGTGACTGCTGAAGTACCCTTCTACCCTATCCCAGTCAACGCGCACCACTTCCACTGGTTCGTCATAATCCACGGCAGTCACCTTCCGGTCTTCCATGTCGAAGCTTACCACAACCACGTCGTCGACACAAACCCTGAAGGAGTCCATGGGTATCACGTCGAAGAGCTTCTCATGAAAATGCCTTCTGTATCGCTTTCGTTCTTCCTCATTGTTTTCATAGTATTCGTAAAGGCACTCATCGTCGGCTTTCAGGTACCACGTATGGGTCTTGTTTCCACTCCCTTTCTTTCTCAGCACTACCATGGCCTCATCGTGCATCTTATCGTAGTCGTACTCCTCATGGGTGCCAATGAAATAGAGGCCAATGGAAATGGCTATGCCACATACAACCGGCTGCAACAGACAGCCTATGGCCATTCCCTTCCATCGCTTACGCATGAATCCGTAGAAGGGAATGGTAAGTGAGGCAACGATCACCGCCATTAAAACCATTGCTACGGTGAAGTAGAAAGTAAAAGCATGGTCTAACATAGCGTAAACAGTTTTTTAGTTGTTATTAGAAGTGTTGTCTTCGCCCGACAAGACGGCGGAGCCGGAATTGGTGTACTGCAATGCGAGCATTGTCAGGTCGTCGCTCTGCTCGGCGTCGCCCACGAAGAGTCTCACCGCCTGCGTCATGGCCTCGATGAGTGGCTGTGGCTTGCTCACCGTGACCTTTGCCACCTTCTCCACGCGTTCCATTCCGAACAGCTCGTGGTTGATGTCCTCGGCTTCATTAAGACCGTCGGTATAAAGGAAGACGCTATCGTTGACATCCATCTGCAACTCCTGAACGGTGTACTGCCAACCGTCCATCACTCCAATCGGGATGTTGGAATCGCACTCCAAGGTACTCACTTTTCCTCCAGCCATGAGCAGCGGAAGGTTGTGACCTGCGTTGGAATAACTTAAGTGCCCCGTGCTCAGCTCGAGGACTCCGATGAATAGCGTAACGAACATGCCTGTGTCGTTGTTGGCACTCAAGGCCTCGTTGAGAGCCACCAGGACATGTCCGGGGTTTTGGGTGTATGCTGCAATGTTACGGAAGAGCGAGCGCGTCACTGCCATTACCAACGATGCCGGCACTCCCTTTCCCGACACGTCTCCAATGCAGAAGAACAGTTTCTCCTCGCGTATGAAGAAGTCGTAGAGGTCGCCGCCCACGGCCTTTGCCGGCATCACCTGCCCGTAGATGTCTATATCATGTCGGTCGGGGAAGGCAGGGTACGTCTTTGGCAGCATCGACATCTGTATGTCGTGGGCAATCTTCAGCTCGCTCTCTATCGATGCCTTGGCCGCCGTGGTGGTCTTCAGCTCCTCCACGTATGCCTTCAGTGAGTGCTGCATGTTCTCGAATGAGTCGCGCAGCAGATGTATCTCGTCGCGGCTCTTCATCACCGGCAGTTCCGTATCAAACTGTCCTCCTGCCACCTTGTCGGCAGTATCTGCCAGCTGCTTAAGTGGCTTGGCGGCGTGTCTGATGGCCAGCCGGCATACGAAGACAGTAACGATAATCACCACGGCCATGGCAAACAGCAGCACTCCACCCACTATTATTCCCAAGAAGCTGAGTGCCTTCATGGGCACTGTCACTGCCAACATCCAATCAATGCCCTCCAAAGGGGTATAGAAGATGCAGGTCTTCACCCTGTTCACAAGCACCACCCTTTCTGTCTCGTTGCTGCTCTTGTATCCCTCCGAAATCTCGCCTGTTATAATATCGGCAATGCCATGCTTCTCGTCGTCCTTTATATGTACGAAGAAATTGCTCTTCAAGATGCGCCTCTGGTCGGGATGTGTGATGTAGTTTCCGTCATGGTCAAGCACATAGCTTTGGAAGAACCCTTCGCCCGAGATGCGGAACGAATAGGTCTCTTTCTGAAACGCAATGTCCTGCTCTTTAAGCAGATGTGTCATGAAGTCGAGCGACAGGTCGGCTCCGAGTATTCCCACCAAGCGGCCCTTTGAGTCGTGTATGGGGTACAAGTATGCCACCAAGGCCGTCTTTGCATCGTGGCTGTCAAAGAAGGGCTTCGACCAGTAGGCTGAGTCAGCAGCAATGGCCTCGCTGAACCAGTCGGACTCTAAATAAGACTCTTGCATGCCTTTCCTCGCACGGCCTTCCACTCCTAAGCTGTCTTTTCTCCATGCGTATGGGCAGAAGCTGCGCCCTTTCTGTGGATAGTAGCCCTCAACAAAACTGAGCCCGCAGCTTCTCACTCTCGGGTTTACTTCTACAATGCGCTCCATTATGGCCTGTATCTGGTCGGGCTGTCCGAGGTGGCTCTCTATCTCAGATATGTTGTTCCTTACAGCCACGCTCACGTCAGACATGGCGTTGAGTATGTTTCCTCCAGACGATTGCATGCTGCTATGGAAGATTTTGGCGCTAACCTCTACTATTGCAGTCTTCGTCAGCCAGTAGCCGACGTATGCCAGAGCACTCATCATGACAAACAGCACCAGCATGACCAATCGTGTCAGGGTGCGCGCAAATGAGTGGTTGTATTTCTTTTTCTTCATCTTGCTACAGTTTTGTTTCGAAGAAGCGTTATCATCCGGCCTCAGTCTCATCGTTGTCTAAGGGCAGCTCTACGATGAATCGGCAACCGTCGTGGTAGCTGGCATCAATAGTAAGGTCGCCCCCAAGGGTTTGGGCATGGCGTTTTGCCAATGGCAGCCCGAGTCCGAGACCCTCGGAGAGGTCGTCGATTTTCATAAAGAACTTGAATATCCTGTCGTGTTCGGCCTCGGGAATACCCTTTCCAGTGTCCTCTACAGTGAAGAGTATTGAAGTTGGTGAGCGGAACACCCGCAACACCACGTGCTTGCCGTCGGAATACTTGGCCGAATTGTACATTATCTCGCGCAACGTGCGCATCAGGTAGGTTCGGTTTGTCTTGATGCAGAAGTCGTCGGGCACATTGCTCTCGAAGATTACGTTGAGATTGGGGTAGTGCAGCTTGATGTAGCCTATGGCCTCGTGCGACACATCGTTGCATGGCACCATGTCATGCTTATGTGCTTTCAGTTCCTCGCTGAGTCCTGTGTCAGAGCTGTCGAAGAGCATGAGGAGCATACGGTGTAGCAGCTTCGAGTTGTGCTCCATCATCTCCACAATGTTTTTCGACTCCTCGTCCGAGAGTCCGTTTTCCGTTCCGTCCGTGGAGTGATATTCTGCAAGCACCTGTGAGAATCCCATGATGATATTAAGGGGAGTGCGTATCTGGTGGCTTACGTTCTGAATGAAAGCCGTTTTCTGCCTGTCGGCCTCTTCCACCATCAGTGTGGCCTTCTCAAGCTCCTCGTTGCGCTGCTCGGTCTGACTCGTTGTGTAGCGTATGCTCCCCATGTGGAAGTTGAGCGACTGCAGCATGGTGGCAAAGCTGTTCTGCAACCGTCCTATGACATCTTGTCGATTGCTGCGAGGTATGTGCACCTCCATGTTGCCTTCGGCTATGGTCTGGGTTTTCCCCAGCAGCACCCGTATTGGCTGTATGGTCTGTGTCACGGCCTTATGGCAGAAGATGAGGATTATGATGATTCCTATGACGAGCAGCGGTATGACAATGTAAGTCAGACGGTGGTATCCGGCCAGCACTTCGCTGTCGGGACAAACAATGGCCAGGCTCCATGTGGTGCCCGGCACGGGCTGATAGCATACGAGGCTGGAGATGCCGCCTATTACGGCTCTGGTATGTCCCTGCTTCCCCTCCGTCATCTCATGTCCCAAGGCAATGATGTCGGCATGCTGCAAAGGGTTGACGTCGCTGAATATTGTCTTCTTGAAGAGCCGGGTGGTGTCAGGGTGCACGATGTAGCGGCCATCCTCGTCAATCATCATGAAATATGAGTGGGGGTATGGCCTTTCCTGCGACATCACTTTGGTAAGGCGCAGCAACGAGAGGTCGGTGGAGATAACTCCGATGAATGTTCCGTCGGAGGCATGCAGTGGTCGGGCGTAGGATGCCAGCATGCCTTCGAGCAACAGGTCCAGGGTTTCGTCGTCTTGGTAAACCACCCAGCATGGCCCGTCGTTGTCACGCGGTGATTTGTACCATATCCGGTCGAAGTATTCGTAAGGCTCCTCGACAACGGTGGCTACGCTGTCGCCCTCACGCACTGTGTAGGCCGAGAAATATCGTCCGTATTTGGGAAACATGTCCGGCTCTGCGCTGATGGAGCACCCGTCGATGTGTGAGTTCATGCGCACCAGTCGGTTGGAGAAGACAAGCATAGAGTCGGGAACAAACGACCGCTCTATCAGCCAGCAGTTGGAGTTGGTGGCGGTCTCTATGGCCATCAGGTTTCGGCATAAGCGCTGCAAGGTTGTGTTCAATACACTATTTGCGCGACCTACCGCCTCGGCACGTATCATGTGGCGCGACTGAGTGAAGAGTATGCCTAAGGAGACAATGAAGATAGGCGCGGCCAGAAGCAGTATGCCGAGGCTGAGCTTGGTGGAGAACGACTTGCTAATGCTAATCATGTTTCACCTCCTTCCCTGTTTCTGCCTCGCTTATTTCCTTTATCTTATCCTCATCTGAAATGTTCAGCAGGTTCTTCAGCAGCTCGGCAATGATATTGCCGTTGCGCTGTATGTTTCCGACAAGGTAGCCGGAAGCATCCTGGCCAATGTCGCAGAGTGTTTCCACGTCTCTGTTAATGGCCTCGGCCGGCGCCAGCATCTGGTTGGTCATGTTGTGCAGGAAGGCCATTTTCATGCGGTCGGCCTTTTGGGCGTGCTCGTATGCAACGCGCAGTTCATCGCCGTGTTCGCGCATCATGGCTGTCAGGTGTTCCAGCTCTCCGATATGCTTCGACAGCGACTGCTGCATGTGCTTGAAATTGCCTTGGAGCTGGCCTATCTCGTCCTTGTTGCTACAGTCGGGGATGGGTTCGTCGTAATTACCCCTGGCTATCTTATGTGCCTTCGCTGCAAGAATGTCCAACGGCTTCAGCTGATGGTGGATGACAGCCCAACTGAGCAGGAACATCAGCAGGAGGCATGCTATGGCTATGACGAGTACGTAGTGGAACAGGCTGTTGTAATCGCCGAAGATGTCGTCTTCGGGATATACTATGCCTGCGCTCCAGCCGAGCTTCTCTGTAGTGCGGCCAGGCAGTATGGCACGTTCGAAGGGTTTATAGAAGACGTAGTAGTCGGTGCCGTCCATGCGGAAAGGCCTGTATCCTGTCTGCCCTGACACCATTGCCAAGGCAGCCTCCTTTACCGACGGGTCGGCATTCTCATAGAGTTCAAACACCGTCTTGTGGTTCAGCTTATTGGTGTCGGGATGCACTATGTACGAGCCGTCTTTGGCAAGCAGTATTGAGTAGGAGTTGGCCGAAGGCTTGGCTTCGGCAACGATGCGCGAAAGCACCGTGAGCGACACGTCGACGCCTATCACTCCGACTGGCTTGCCATCAGGGCCGGGAATAGGAAGTGAATAGGTGAAGATAGGAGCCTCGTCTGTGTTCAAGCCAATCAAGGGGTTCAGCCATCCTGGTATTCCTCTCTCCATGGGAAGAGTGAACCATTCCTGTTGGGTATAGGGGCGGTCGCCGAACGAGTCGTCGCG
The DNA here is from genome assembly GCA_017449025.1 of Prevotella sp. Lineage (GTDB taxonomy): Bacteria > Bacteroidota > Bacteroidia > Bacteroidales > Bacteroidaceae > Prevotella. Next base: position 27,092 of record JAFSKJ010000005.1, read on the forward strand.
TACAAGTTTCTTGCTGCCGTAAGCCACATCTGCGCTGTCGGCATAGTGAACGTATGCCAAGAAAAACTTGTGGTCGGGAAAATAGTTTTCCTTGAAGGCTATGGCACAGCCAACCAGACAAGGATTTGACTCCACCAATTTGCTGGCGTAGGTGAACATCATCTCTGGACCGTCTTTATGCCTCAGCATGGCAATGTAGATGTTTCCCGTGGCCTGCTCCACGCTCAGCAGCATATTATCAACGCGCTCCACAGTACCATCAAGCGTCTGCGAAGCCTTGTGGATAGCCTCATACTTCACTGCTTTCCTCGAGAAATGTAGCATGACTGCCAACGACGCCATTAGCAGCAATGCCATAGCGCACACAACCATCAGACTTAAGCGTATAGATAAGGTTCGGTTGATTAATTTGGTCAGTCGTCGCATAATCGGTTGCAAATATAATAAAAAAAATGGGAATCAGCACACACAAGACTCCAAATAATTGTTAATTCGCAACAGTAAATTACGTAAGCTCACCTTTGGTGTCAGTCAGGCCGCTTGAAAGAAGGCAAACGATTTGAGAAAAGTATCCGAGGTGTGGCCGAACTTGTCTCTCGCGCGCGTGTACAAATTACCTTTGCTACGTAAAAAGAGGTCGTGCCCGAAACAGACCAAAGGATATATTACAATTTTTTATGAAATAGGGTGTCAGGGTGACAGAATGTCCTGCCACAAAGCGTTTGCACCCTGTTTGAGGGTGACAGAGGGTGACAGAAGGGTGACAGGTCTGACAATGGACTTTACACTGACTCAGATTGGATTTTCGAAAAGTGACACTTTAGCGTCGTAAAGTGGCACTTTAGCGCCGTAAAGTGCCACTCCTGCACCGCCAAGTGCCCCCCCTGCGCCGCTAAGTCATCAAATTAGGAAAATTCCGACCTGTGCGGTTGAAATGACGCTGAAAGCGTCTCCGCTCAGTAACCGTAGTGTCCGAAGGACCTGCGGACAAATGAAAGCTGCGGAATGCACTCTGAAAGAGTGCCCCAGCAGCAGTATTGGGCGACCCCTTTAGGGTCGTTGTCCTCCCCTCTGCTTCTCCGGGGGTGCTTCGCACCACCCGGTTATTGAGAGGTGACCGCGTTGCGGTCATACTGCAGTTCAACCGCACAGCACGGAAAATTCTGGCAAAAAGAAAAATAATTGGGAAAAAATTTGGCAGAAAGAAATTAAATGCTTACTTTTGCAGCCGAATAGTTATTGAACGAGAATAATCAAGTATGAAAATGACTGTAAACTTTTGGTGGTGGCGCAACTCAAGATTCGGACAATCGTGAGAAGATAGCCGCCTACCTATATTTTACAATTAAGATACTGAGAGGCCTGTCGTAATCACGACGGGTCTCTTTTCAGTTTTAAAAGACAACAATCGACATATCGTAATATCGACATCACGAAATAAACAAAAAAATATGAGTACTTATCAAGTTGACGAGAAAGGATTTTACGGGGAGTTCGGCGGCGCGTATGTGCCGGAGATTCTGTACAAGTGCGTGAAGGACTTGCAGGAGGCGTACAGGCCGATTGTGGAGAGCGAGGAGTTTAAGGCGGAGTATCACGCGCTGCTGAAGGACTATGTGGGCAGGCCCTCGCCGCTGTACCTTGCAAAAAGGATGAGCGAGCGTTACGGTTGCCAGCTGTATCTGAAGCGCGAGGATTTGAACCACACGGGTGCGCACAAGATCAACAACACCATCGGGCAGATTCTGCTGGCGAAGAAGATGGGAAAGACCCGAATCATCGCGGAGACGGGAGCCGGACAGCACGGCGTGGCGACGGCGACGGTGTGTGCGCTGATGGACATGAAGTGCGAGGTGTTCATGGGCGCGACGGACGTGGAGCGACAGCACACGAACGTGGAACGCATGAAAATGCTCGGCGCCGAGGTGCATCCGGTGCGGACGGGCAACATGACGCTGAGCGATGCCTGCTCGGAGGCCATCCGCGACTGGTGCTGCCATCCCGCCGACACTTTTTACATCGTCGGCTCGACGATGGGGCCGCACCCGTACCCCGACTTGGTGGCGCGGATGCAGAGCGTCATCTCGGAGGAGATCAAGTGGCAGCTGCAGGAGAAGATCGGGCGCGACTACCCCGACTATCTCGTGGCCTGCATCGGCGGGGGAAGCAATGCCGCCGGCACGATTTACCACTACATGGACGACAATCGCGTAAAAATTGTGCTGGCCGAAGCCGGCGGCCACGGCTGGGACACGGACTACACGGCGGCGACGATTCACCGCGGCACGGTCGGCATACTGCACGGGGCGAAGATGCTCGTGATGCAGGACGACGACGGGCAGATACAGGAAGCTTTCACCATCTCGGCAGGCCTGGACTATCCGGGCGTGGGCCCCATGCACTGCAACATGGCGAAGAAGGGCCGCACGCAGGTGCTGAGCATCAACGACGACGAGGCCATCTACGGCGGCTACGAGCTGACGCGCATGGAGGGCATCATCCCCGCCATCGAATCAGCCCACGCCATCGCCGCGCTCTCCAAGCTCAGCTTCAAGAAGGATGACGTGGTGGTGCTGACGGTCAGCGGACGCGGCGACAAGGACATTGAAACGTACCTCAAGAATAAACCAAAGTAAAAGCCCACCCAAGCCCTCCCGAAGGGAGGGATGTTTAGATAGATAAATAAATAGATAATTATGAATAATAGTAAAAACATTGCATCTGGTAACCAGACATCCCTCCCTTCGGGAGGGCTTGGGTGGGCTTTCACCACCGTGTCGAAGACCATTCTCGCCGACCTCTACACCCCCGTCGGCGTGTACATGCGGCTGCGCGACCTCTATCCGCAGAGCGCGCTGATGGAGAGTTCGGACTACCACGAGAAGGACAACTCGCGCTCGTTCATCGGCATCAATCCCATGGCGAGCGTGGCCATCGGCCACGGCGTGGCAACCATCACCTTCCCCGACGGAACGACGGAGGAGCACGAGGTGAACAGCGACTACCGCTCGGACAGGGCCATCCACGCGCTGATAGACCGCATCGAGGTCGAGGGCGATGACGCCAGGACGTGCGGCCTCTTCGGCTACACGAGCTTCAACGCCGTGCGCTACTTCGAGGACATCGCGGTGAAGGACGAGACGCAGGCGAAGAACGACGCGCCCGACCTGCTATATATATTATACAAGGTGGTGATTGTGTTCGACCACTTCAATAATACGCTCACAATCGTTTCACTCAATGGCGAGAAAGAACTTGATAACGTCATGAAGGCCATGAACAAAGCCAACGTGAAGGCTTACGACTTCCACCCCGTGGGCGACATGCGGTCGACGCTGACCGACGAGGAGCACAAGGCGAACATCCGGCGGGGCATCAAGCACTGCCTGCGCGGCGACGTATTCCAGATCGTGCTCTCGCGGCGCTTCATCCAGCAGTACGAGGGCGACGACTTCAAGCTCTACCGTGCCCTGCGCAGCATCAACCCATCGCCTTACCTCTTCTACTTCGACTTCGGCGGATTCCGCATCTTCGGCTCCTCGCCGGAGACCCACTGCCGGATAAGCCCCCCCCATCCCCCCCTTGGGGGGGAGTCCCGGAGTGCATCCATTACCCCCCTGGGGGGGGGACAGGGGGGGCCTCGCATGTATATCGACCCCATCGCCGGCACGACCCGGCGCACGGGCGATGCCGAGACCGACCGCAAGGGCGCGGAGTACCTGCGCAACGACCCGAAGGAGAACGCCGAGCACGTGATGCTCGTCGATCTGGCCCGCAACGACCTCTCGCGCAACTGCCACGGCGTGAAGGTGGACTTCTACAAGGACCTGCAGTACTACTCGCACGTCATCCACCTCGTCAGCCGCGTCTCCGGCGAGCTCGACGAAGACAAAGACCCCATCAAGGCCTTCATCGACACGTTCCCCGCCGGCACGCTCAGCGGAGCGCCCAAGGTGCGCGCCATGCAGCTCATCTCCGAGTACGAGCCCCACAACCGCGGCGCCTACGGCGGCTGCATCGGCTACATCGGCCTCGACGGCTCACTCAACCAGGCCATCACCATCCGCACCTTCGTCTCGCGCAACGGCGAGCTGTGGTTCCAGGCGGGCGGCGGCATCGTAGCGAAGAGCAACGAAGAGTACGAGCTGCAGGAAGTGAATAATAAGCTCGGCGCCCTGCGCCGCGCGATACTAATGGCCGAGAAGATGTAATATTCAGCCCCGAAGGTAAGAAAGCGAAAGATGCAGGGACGCGAACCAGCCCCGAAGGGGCGACAAGACCACAGGCAGGGGTGCAACCCCTGCAATGGCCGCAGGCAGGAAAGTCCCGAAGGGCCGACAGAGCAGCCTGTCACCTTTTCAGGGTTCCGCCGTTTCCGACGCAACAGGATACAGGGGTTGCACCCCTGCCTGTAATCTGATAGCCCTTCGGGCTTCACGGCCACGAAAACCCACCGTCTGAACGGCCTTCGGGCATCACGGCAACGAAAAACCCACCGTCTGAACGGCCTTCGGGCTTCACGACGACGAAAAACAAAAATGTAAGAAGCAATGAAGATAGTAATCATCGACAACTACGACTCGTTCACGTACAATCTGAGTCACCTGGTGAAGGAACTGGGCGCGGAGGTCACCGTCCTGCGCAACGACCAGTTCGAGCTGCCGCAGCTCGAGCAGTTCAGTAAGATAATCCTCTCCCCCGGCCCGGGCATCCCCTCGGAGGCGGGCCTGCTGCTCGACGTCATCCGCGAGTACGCCGGCCGCAAGCCCATCCTCGGCGTCTGCCTCGGCCATCAGGCCATCGGCGAGGCCTTCGGCGCCCGCCTCGAGAACCTCAGCGACGTGTTCCACGGCGTGGCCACCACGTGTCATTTAGTTACAGACCCCACCCCTGCCCCTCCCCTTGAAGGGAGGGGAGTCCCTGCGGAGTATCCCTCTGCCTCCCTTGAAGGGAGGGGAGTGGCTACCGCCCTGCCTGCCGCCAACTTCTGTGCAGCAGCTCCCCTCCCCTCAAGGGGAGGGGTCGGGGGTGGGGTCTGTAATCCCATCGACCCGCTCTTCTCCGGCCTCCCCGCCGACATCACCGTCGGCCGCTACCACTCGTGGGTGGTCTCACGCGAGGGACTCCCCGACTGCCTCGAAGTGACCGCCGTCTCGGACGAGGGCCAGATCATGGCCCTCCGCCACCGCCAGTTGAACGTGCGCGGCATACAGTTCCACCCCGAGAGCGTCCTGACGCCCGACGGACGGCGGATGCTGCAGAACTGGATGTTCCTTTAACCTCGAAATATCGAAATACCGAAATATCGAAATACTGAAAAAAAGAATAAGACAATGGCACAGACAATGAAAGACATCCTCAACCGGATGCTCAACCACGAGGAACTATCCCGTGAAGAAATGAAAACCATCCTGGTGGGCATCACTCAGAGTGAATACCCCACCGAGCAGATCACAGCCCTGCTCACCGCCCTGCAGATGCGTGGCGTCACGGTGGACGAGCTGCTCGGCTTCCGCGACGGCATCCTCGAGACCGGCGTGCCCGCCATCCTCAATGCCGACCGCTACATCGACGTCGTAGGCACCGGCGGCGACCGCAAGAACACTTTTAATATCTCGACTACGTCATGCTTCGTCATCGCCGGCGCCGGCTACAAAGTCGCCAAGCACGGCAACTACGCCGCCACCAGCGTCAGCGGCGCCTCCAACGTCATTCAGCACCACGGCATCCGCTTCACCGACGACATCGACCGCCTCAACCGCTCGCTCAACGAGGCTGGCATCGTCTACCTCCACGCACAGCTCTTCGCCCGCGCCATGAAGTTCGTCGGACCCATCCGCAAGGCCCTACAGTTCCCCACCATCTTCAACCTCCTCGGCCCCCTCGTCAACCCCAGCCAGCCCCAGTGCCAGCTACTCGGCGTGGCCAACCTCGACCAGATGCGCCTCTACCAGCAGGTCTACCAGCGCATCGGCATCGACTACGGCATCGTCAACTCCATCGACGGCTACGACGAAATCTCCCTGACGGGCCCGTTCAAAGTCACCGTCGGCATCGCCCCCGCCGCCACCCCCGCCGCCACTGTTCCCGGCGCTTCTCCGTCGGGTTACGAGCGCATCTTCAGCCCCAAGGACCTCGGCTTCGAAATCGCCAAGCCCGAAGAACTCGTCGGCGGCGCCACCGAAGAGGAGGCCGCAGCCATCTTCGACGCCGTCCTCGAGAACCGCGCCCTCCCCGCCCAGAAGAACATCGTCCTCGCCAACGCCGCCTTCGGCATCCAAGTGCTGGAGAAGGGCGAGAAGAGCATCGAGGAGTGCATCGCCATCGCCCGCGAGAGCATCGATAGTGGCGCCGCCCTCCGCACCTTCAAGAAGTTCGTCGAACTGAACAGCTAATCGACATCTCGAAATATCGAAATAACGAAATATCGAAAAAACGAAAAAATGCAAGACATCCTGCAACAAATCATCGCCCACAAGCGCGAGGAGCTGGCCGCCATCCGCGCCGTCTGTCCTCTATGCGGTGACAGTGTCGCCGGCCCCCCCCCCCCCCGCCGGGCCC
>JAFSKJ010000022.1 GCA_017449025.1 Prevotella sp.
GTAGTGATAGTATTCGTCCACGTCGTTCATGAAATTCTCGTTGACGAAGTTCAGCGCATAGACAGGTTGCAGGAGTTCGTAGTCATCGCCTTTCTTCGACTGCGCCACGTATGCTTTAGAGGAATTGAGCAGGACACGCTTCTTGAACGAGTCAGTCCAAGTCATCTGCATCTCAACGATGAACTCGCGCTTCTTGTTGTCCTTGCAGCACACGTCCACGATGCTGTCCTTTTCGGCCTGCATCCGGTCGGGCACTTTCTCGGCTGGCCAATACTCGATGCTCTCCACACGCTCGTCTTCATTCAGGGGGAGCATGGCATTGAGCAGACTGATGACGAGGTGCTTGTGCTCGCCGAATATCTTCTTGAAAGTCAGGTCGGCTCTCGGGTCTAAATACTTTCCCATAATCGTTTTGCCTTAAATCATGGCGCAAAGGTACTAAAAAGTTTGGAATATTGTTCCATTTGCCCTCTATTATTTATCTTTTTTATAATCCCTGCATTATAGCAGCCACTTAGAAATCAAGGGGGCTCAAAAAAAATATATTAAGGCAAATGACGAACGAAGCAAGCGCAAAAGCGGACTAGGAAGCGATGATCTGCCTTACTTGACCGTTAACGGCTTTTCGAAATGAATAGGCTGGTGATATGACTCAATGGCGTCGTGCCGTCGGTCACACGCTCCATAATCATCCAGTCGGTGCGGTAGTCGATATGTTCTTCCACAGCAATGCGGTCTTTCGTCAACCACTTCACTTGTTGGGTCTTGTTGCCGACCTTGTAGGACTTCTTGCCGTTGTATTCAATCTTGTCAACGCCTCCACTGGTTCCTCCTGCTATCATCGTCCAGTCATTGGGCGCGAAGATGACGAAGCTGTTGAAGTATTTGCTCGTAGGATACTGCTCGTGCAGCTTGGGCAGTTCTTTCTTGACATCGCGCAGTTCGTCCACGTAGCCGATGAAGCGCCATGTGCCTGTCAGGGGATTCGCCGCATCTACCTCAGCCTTGCCCGTCAGCGCGTCGAAGAAAATCTTGCTCATCTCCGTGTATGTGTCGGACTCATACTTCTCAATGCACCAGTCGTTCTTGGGGAAATGTAGGTGGCTTGTGTATGTGCTCCACCACTTCATCTTGAACTGCTTGGCGTTGCTGTCATAGATGAGCGTGCTCTTGTCATCCTCAGACTTTGGCTGCTCTCCCGTGTAGTTGAACACCCGATGGTCGTTGTCGCTGATGTTGAAGAAGGCGGCTCGCGCCGATACCATGAGCGTCACGCTGTCGGTGCAGATTTTGTACTGTTCAAAGGGGGCTTTCACCTCGCCCAACTTGCCCGTGAGCGTGGTCATCTTGTAGATGCCGCGCGGGTTCTCCGTCTGGGCGTTCGTTAAGATTGACAGGGAAACAAGTGCTGCTGCCATCAGCATTTTCATTGTACTTTTCATTGCTTTTTAATATAGTGGGATAATAAGTCTGACTATCAGTCTGAGGCCCTGGAATTGCCGTTGTCACATAACGATACAATAGTCCACGCCTCAAGGTATGATTATCATCATCAACAAAGACGAAGGAGCATAATACACCCATTGTGAACGCTATTGCATATCGTCCGTGACATGAAGCTTTCCAGGTTTCAGAACTGGGACAAATACGCGCTAAACGCTCATCTTCTAAAGTTGAGAAGCCTTTATAGCGTAGTGCCGCGCTGGGCACTGCTTGGAATCTCGGCGACAAAAATACTAAAAAAAACCGAAGGTGCAAAACTTTCGGCGGATTATTTATTAGGGAATAATGTGAAGAAATTTGTATGAAGCGGCAGTAATTGGCATTTTATTATATGATCATCTGCAAAGATACCACCAAAGCCCGAAGGGCTGATAAGACCACAGGCTGGAGCGGCACCCCTGCCTGCGGTCTGTTGCCCCTTTGGGGCTTTGGTGGTACGATAGCGGATAATCATATTTTATTATAAATCATTCAAAAAAGAGAGGCAAAAACTTGTCTAATCCAGTGAAAAGTAGTAACTTTGCGCCAAGAAAAGATGGATTTGAAGATGAACCGATTGGTCGTAACAGTTAATGAAAGTGCCCAGATTAGCCGTCTGCGGACAGCCATCAGCCAACTGAGAGGTGTGGAGCAGGTGACAATGCTTCGTGAGGCGAAGCCAATGGGCGGTAAAGCCGTTCCGAGAAAGCTTTACAAGGAATTGCTGGAGCGGGCAGACAGTCTTGGGCAGCTTGCCGACGGATGGGACGGCCAGGACAGCAAGGCCATTGCCCCGGAGAGCATCCGCAGATTCAAATCCGCTATTGCCAAAGCAGACGAAATACTTCTTGAAGGATGGATTCTCTTTCCTGATGCACGTGGCAACCTTTATTTGGACTATACTGGCAGCGATGCCGTGGCTGGAATAACGATGACCGACGACCGCCTTGTCTATTTCTTCAAGAAAGACGGCAGGACGGTCAGAAACGACCATGCGGCCTTCACCTCGCGCAATCTCCTTTCAATCTTGTCTCGTGTACATGGCTGAAAAGTTTCCTAAGACAGTCTGTGACGATGAAGACGTGGCAAGAATTATCTTCTCCCCCTCTTACATTTACAAGGGGCGTGTAGCTCCGACGGCTTTCAGATGGGAGATCTTGCCGAGTGGCCACGCAGAGGACTATATCTCCGTACTTCGCGGCGACACCTCAGAATTAGGCAATCAGACAGAGTCTTTCAGGCCAAGGACTAAAGGCGATACCTGTTATGGGTATGCATTGTTGCGGGTAGGAAATGTTAGGGGAATAGCCTTTGACGATATAGACTGTACCACTGATGTTCAGTCATTTCCCAGCAAGACCCATCCAAATCATGCTGGCATCGTGGCTGAGATTGGTAAAGAACGGGTGACAGCTCTTACGCCTGTCTCGCCTGAGATGATGATGGTTCAGAAAGAATTGGCCAGTCTATGTGGCGAAATCAAAAAGTTCAAATAGTGAGAAGCTTTATGTAAGGTCTTTCTCTATGCTTCTTAAATAGAACCATTCCTAATGTGAATTCCTCGTAATAACCATCATCATTTGCTACATATTTGATAAAAAATGATACGCTGGCGGTAGCATACTACAATAATACTTTGTATTTTTGCATCACAATTGTCAATAACTCATAATAAACACACATAATGCAAATGAAGAGACACTCCATCATACTCACCATGCTGATGGCAGCCGTACTATGTGTACATGGTGCAAAGACCATCGCCTTTGGCAACGGCCGCATTACTGTGACCTCTGTTGCCCGTAATGCCGTTCGTGTGCAGTATGCCAACACTGATGCCAAGAGCGATTTGCCCGACTGGGTTTACGTGAAGCACGAAGAGGTGACATCCACCGACGTGAAGGTAGACTTAGACCCTCGGCGACAACTGCTCACCATTCGCGACCATAGTGGCCGCGTGGTGTTCAGGGCCACCAGCCATAAGCTGTCAGGCAGCGAGGCCACCTTAGTCTTTGATTCGCCCAAGGACGAGAGCCTGTTCGGACTGGGGCAGTTCCAGGACGGGTTCAGCAACGTGCGCGGACTGTCGCGGAGGCTCACACAGGTGAACACCCAGATCAGCCTGCCCATGCTGCTGTCGAGCAAGGGCTATGGTGTGCTTTGGAACAACTACGGCATGACAGAGTTTAACCCGTGTGGCAGGAGCATGCCCATGACCCTTCAAAAAGATGGGGGCGTTCGCGAGGAGGTCAATGTCACCACAACCGAAGGTGGAAAGAAAGAGGTGCGCGAGCGCAACGTCTTCGAGGCCACCATCGACGTGAAGGAGGATGGCGACTATACACTGTTGCTCGACGTTGGACAGAAGATGGCCCGGCGCCATAACCTCAGTATCGACGGCACCAATGTCATCAACATGAACAACCTGTGGCTGCCGCCAACAGCATCGACAATCGTTCATCTGAAGGCAGGCAGACATAAGCTTACGGCAGAGCTCACGAAGGAAGACAAGCCAACGGTTTACTACAACAAGGTGGGCAACACCACTGTATTCCGCTCGCCAGTGGCCGAAGCCGTTGACTACACGGTGTTCGTCGGCTCCCCAGACGAAATCATTGCCACCTACCGCGACCTTACCGGCCATGCACCACAGATGCCCTCATGGGCATTGGGGTATATCCACTGTCGCGAGCGCTTCCACTCGTCGCAAGAAATATTGGAGACAGCCAACCGCTTCCGTGAAGAGAAGATGCCTCTCGACGTGATTGTTCAGGACTGGCAATACTGGGGCAAGTACGGCTGGAACTCCATGCGTTTCGACGAGCAGTATTATCCTGACCCTAAAGCCCTTACCGACAGCCTACACCGTATGGGTGTAAAGCTGATGGTAAGCGTATGGTCGAAGATTGACAAGAACTCTGATGTGGGGCGCCAGATGGCTGCCGATGACTATTACATTCCCGGCACCGACTGGATAGACTTCTTCAACCCCGATGCCGCAGCAGCATATTGGCGCAATTTCAGCGAGAGGCTGGTGCCCTTGGGCATCGATGCCTGGTGGCAGGATGCCACAGAGCCAGAGAACGACGACCTCGCGGGGCGTCGTGTGAACCGCGGGAAGTGGTCGGGCGAGCAGGTGCGGAATGTCTATCCGTTGCTGGTGAACAAAACCGTGTATGAAGGTTTGCAGACATACAACACCAAACATCAGGCATCTGCCACTCCTCTCATCCTCACCCGCTGTGGCTTCCCCGGCATACAGCGCTACGGTGCAGCATTGTGGAGCGGCGATGTGGGCAACGACTGGGAGACTTTCCGCAGGCAAATTGTTGCCGGCCTTGGCGTGCAGGCAGCAGGCATTCCTTGGTGGACCTACGATGCTGGCGGCTTCTTCCGCCCTGGTGACCAATACACCAATAAAGAGTATATAGAGCGGATGCTACGATGGATAGAGACGTCGGTGTACCTGCCGCTGATGCGCGTTCACGGCTATATGAGCAATACTGAGCCGTGGAACTATGGCCCTGAGGCGCAGGCAATAATTGCCGAGTGCCTGCATGAGCGCGAGCAGTTACGCCCTTACCTTGACGAGTGCGCCCGCCGTGTGGCCACGGAGGGCTATACGCTGATGCGTCCGCTGGTATTCGACTTTGCCGACGACCCCGTGGCACTGCAGCAGAAATATGAGTACATGTTCGGCCCCGACCTGCTCATAAGCCCTGTCACCGAGCCAGGGGTCACTGAGTGGAAGACCTACCTGCCGCGCTGCAAGGGTGGCTGGCGCGACTACCACACAGGGCGCTTTTACGAGGGCGGACAGACTGTCACCACCCCCGTGACCTTAGCTTATATTCCTGTATTCGTGCGTGCCACTGCGGCAGCTACCTCAAAAGTCTATGACAAGGAGAACACTGGAGCCAACTATCCCGTTCCAGTCATGCCAGCAGCCAGCGCCCTGCCAGTTATACGCCAGTTGCCTAATGCCTTAGAAGGTGTAAACAGCTTTGCTGACTGGGAGCGCCGCCGCAATGACATAGGCCACATGATACAGCACTATGGCATAGGAAGGAAGCCCGCCGTAGACGACGGCCAAGTGACGGCAACGATGAAGGGTGACACACTGATTGTCTACGTCACCGTTGGCCAGCACACCATAAAGCTACACTCTGCCATTAACTATCCAAAGGTGGGCAAGCCTCCTTACGCATTGATGATTGGCACAAGCATGATATCGCTGCCTAAAGACCTGTTTGACAACCGTCCCATCGCCACACTGATATTCCATGAGAAGCAGGTGAACGACTACGGACAGTGGGGCCGTCATCACGACCGAGGGCAGCATCCCTTCGACAGCCTCTATCCCGACCTCACTGCCAATGGTGCCTACAGTGAGTGGGCCTGGGGATTGAGCCGCATCTTAGACGGACTTCAGCAGCTCGGCCCGGATAGGACAAAGATAGACATTAGCCACATAGGTGTCACTGGATGCTCATACGCTGGAAAGATGGCACTATACTGCGGTGCCTTCGACGAGCGCATAGCACTGACCATTGCACAGGAGCCTGGTGGCGGCGGTGCTGCCGCCTGGCGTGCTTCGCATGAGTCGGAAGAAAAGGTTGAAGACATAGACAAGACCGACTACCACTGGTTCCTGGAGAGTCAGAAGCGCGATTTCAGCGGTGACGATGTCTACCGCCTGCCATACGACCAGCATGAGCTGTGCGCTATGGTCTGCCCGCGTGCCCTGCTGCTCCTGGGCAATCCTGACTATCCCTGGCTTTCCGACCCCGCCATGCTCGTGTCGGCGAAGGCTGCCCACCACGTATGGCAGCGCTTCGGCATTGCCGACCGCATGGCATGGGATATTGTAGGCGGCCATGGGCATTGCCAGCTTCCCGACAGCCAACGGCCAATAGTACAGTCGTTCATCGACAGGTTCTTATTAGGTAAAGAGTAAGAAAACAGGCTTGGGAAATTTCCCAAGCCTGTTTTCTTACTTCTTCTGCACAATTACTTCTTGCGCTTCTTGGCAGCAGGCTTCTTGGCTACGGGCTTGTCCGCAGTCTCGACCTTGGCAGCCTCAGCGGCAGGGCGGTCGATACCCACAAGCTCAACGTCGAAGATCAGTGCTGAGTAAGGCTTGATCTGTCCAGCATTACGTTCACCGTAAGCCAGCTCGTATGGAATGAAGAGCTGCCATTTCGAGCCGACAGGCATCATGGTGAGAGCCTCGGTCCATCCGCGTATCACCTGATTGGCAGCGAAAGAGCTGGGCTTGTCGCCGTGGCGCGACGACGCGTCGAAAACAGTGCCGTCGATAAGGCGCCCCTCATAGTTGACAAGCACCTTGTCGGTGGCTTGGGGCACCTCTCCCTCACCCTTCACCAGTACTTTGTACTGCAGACCGGAAGGAGTGGTAATAACGCTGTCGCGCTTAGCATTGTCGGCCAAGAACTTGCGGCCGGCATCACGGTTGGGACCGTACAGGCGCTCCTCCTTGACCTTCATGTTCTCCTGCTGCTTGGTCTTGAAAAAGTCTTCGGCCTGCTGCTGGGAGAAAACAGTTGTGTCGGCCTGCAAGGCATCGGAGAAGCCGCGGAAGAAGAGCTTGGTGTCGATGGTGTCAGGGGTGTTGGTGAAATCCTTGACAACGCTGGGCAGCATGCGGCTCTTCAGCTGGTCGGCAATCTGTTGCCCGGCCATGAAAGCTTTCATCTTAGGGTCGTCGCCGCTATTGAGTATCTGGTTGAAGCCGCTTATGAAGTCGGCCATATAGGCTGTGTCCACGCCGAGCTGCTGCTGCAGATAGGGCATAAGGCCGTTGGTGAGCGACATTCCACAGGAATAGCTCACGGAGTCGGAGCTGCTTTTCAGGTTTACGGGTGTTACCACAACCTTCTCTTCAGCTTTTTTCTTATCTTTCTTGGCGGCCTGTATCGTACTAAAAGAAGCACTCGCCAGAAGGACGAGTGCCAGTAATGCTATATTCTTCATTATAGTATGAGAGGGATTATTACTTAACAATTTCTACAAGCTCAATCTTGAAGATAAGGGCAGAGAAGGGCTTAATCTGTCCCTGCTCGCGCTCGCCATAAGCGAGATCCTGGGGAATGTAAACCTCCCAAACTGACCCTGCGGGCATGTGAACGAGAGCGTCGGTCCAACCCTTGATAACCTGGTTGGCGCGCAGTTCGATAGGCTCTCCACGCTTGTAAGAACTGTCGAAGACGTTGCCGTCGAGAGTTCTGCCCTCATAGTGCACCTTTACTGTAGAAGAGTCTGTGGGGATGGCACCAGCACCCTCCTTGATGACCTTGTACTGAACGCCGCCGGGAAGGGTCTTTATGCCCTCTTTCTTGGCGTTGTCGGCCAGGAACTTCTCACCTTCAGCCTTGTTGGGACCGTAGGTCTTCAGGAGCTCACGACTTCTGATTTCCTGCATCTTTGTCTGTGCCAGTTTGCCAGCATCTTCAACGGTCATCAGGCCCTTGCGTCCAGTGGTACCGCTTACAAAACCTGCAAGGAAGTTCCTCAGCGAGATGGTCTGGGTGGAGTCCTCACCGAAAATCTCGTGGTTGATGCCCTTAACCATCTGATTGGCAATCTGCTGACCAATCTGGATGCCTGCATAGTAGGCTGCCTTCGACTTGTCATCACCAGCGTTGGCACCCTCGTTAAGACCCTTGATGAAGTCGTTCATGCGTGTGGTGTCTACGCCCATACGATCCTGAAGATACTCTTTCAGACCCTGGGTCTGAGCCATACCGAGTGCGTAGCTCACTGAGTCGATGTCGTTCTTGAGGTTAGCTTTCGGTGTGCTGGAATTGCTGTTACAGGCAGTGAAGCCTGCAGCTACGATAGCCATAGCGGCTACAATTGTAAATTTTTTCATTGTCTTTTTAATGTTTTATTGTTGTTTGATGTTTATTCTGTTTATGAGGCCTCCGGGGCTACTGAGTACTTTCCAGTGGCTATACCACCTGAATCAGTTCCACGTCGAAGATAAGGGCGGCAAACGGGGGAATCATGGCTCCTGCTCCGCCCTCGCCGTATGCCAACCGGTAGGGAATAAAGAAGCGGTACTTGGCACCCTCCTGCATGAGCTGCAGTCCCTCGGTCCATCCGGCAATCACTTGTTGCAGGGGAAATGTTGCAGGCTCGCCACGCTGCACAGACGAGTCAAACACAGTGCCGTCGATGAGGAATCCCTCATAGTGGCACATCACGGTGTCCGTGGCCGAAGGCTTCTTGCCGTTGCCCTCTTTCAGCACTTGATACTGCAGGCCGCTGGGCAGTGTCACCACCCCTTCTTTACTGGCATTCTCGGCAAGATACTTCTCACCGGCCTCCTTGGCAGCTTTTCCGGCCACGGCGCGTTCAGCGCTCATCTGCTGTTCTTTTTTCTGGAAATAGTCTTGTACGATGGTCTGCGCCTCGCGGTGAGCCACCTTCAGTTCGCGGCCGGCAATCACGTCGCTGATAGCAGCCGCAAAGTCATTGATGTTCAAGTCGTCGACACCCATCTGAGCCAGTTGCTGGCCGATGCCCAGACCTAAAGCATAGCTTAGTTTGTCCATTGTTTAATCAAAAATGCATTTAAGTACTTAAAAAATCGGGCGCAAAGTTACAAACTTTATTTCATTTCGTAGCGATAAAACGAAAAAAAGTTAATCTTTTTGTGCATTCTTAATACTTATTAGCCACAACACTGTCTGTGGGAAAAGGAAAAAGTCCCGTCTATTTGCGCCCGAAGTCGGCAGGAACCTCTCCCCACTTCTTAGTTTCCCACTTAAGTATTGGGTTACGGTAGTCGTGCGTGCGAAGCCAGTTTTCGGCGCGTGCAATAATCTGGAAGAGCGACTCTGTCATTGGCGTGCGCTCAAGTTTGGTCTTGCACTGCCGTTTCTTTACCCATAACATGGCGTTGTAGGAGTCGCTGTAGATGGTCTTCTGGTGCAACCCCTGCTGCCAGCAGAGCGCCAGGGCATGGACTATGGCCAGGAACTCGCCAATGTTGTTGGTGCCCTTCATGGGGCCGAAGTGAAACACCCGCGCCCCTGTCGACAGGTCCACAGCCTGATACTCCATAGGCCCAGGATTGCCGCTGCAAGCCGCATCCACGGCCCATGCATCGGCTGTCACCTCCATGGGAAGCGGTAGCACGGTGTCATGTCGATAGCCCGGTGGGTTTTGCATTTTACATCCTTTCAGGCACTTCAATGCCGAGCAGGCTCATGCCGGCCTTGATGATCTTGGCAACATTACGGGCGAGCACCAGGCGCATGGCCTTGATGTTCTCGTCGGGTTCGTTGAGTATGGAGTAGTCGTGGTAGAACTGGTTGAACACCTTCGTCAGCTCATAGCAGTAGTTGGCAATGCCAGAGGGCGAGTAGTCCTTGCCTGCCTGCTCGACAGCGGCTCCGAACTCGTTCATCTTCTGGATGAGCTCCACTTCCTTGTCGCTGAGTACAGTAGGTTGGGTAGGTAAGGTAGGTTGAGTAGGTGATTTGCGTAGAATACTGCGTATTCTCGCGTAGGTGTACTGTATGAAGGGGCCAGTGTTGCCGTTGAAGTCGATGCTCTCCTCGGGGTTGAAAAGCATGTTCTTGCGCGCATCTACCTTAAGTATGAAGTACTTCAGGGCTCCCATGCCCACTATGCGGGCAATCTCGCGGCGCTCCTCCTCGGTCATATCGTCGAACTTGCCCAGTTCCATCGAGGTCTTGTAGGCATCTTCCACCATCAGTTCCATCAGGTCGTCGGCATCGACAACGGTGCCTTCACGGCTCTTCATCTTGCCGTTTGGCAGCTCCACCATGCCGTAGCTGAAGTGCGTCAGCTCCTTGCCCCACTTGAAGCCGAGGCGGTCGAGCAGGATGGAGAGCACCTGGAAGTGATAGTTCTGCTCGTTGCCCACAACGTATATCATCTTGTCGATGGGATAGTCCTCGTAGCGCATCTCGGCGGTGCCGATGTCCTGTGTCATATAGACGGAGGTGCCGTCGGAGCGCAACAGCAGTTTCTGGTCGAGGCCCTCGTTGGTCAGGTCGGCCCATACAGAGCCGTCGTCGTGACGCTCGAAGAGGCCTTTGGCGAGTCCCTCCTCCACCTTGGCCTTACCCTTGAGATATGTCTGGCTCTCGTAGTATATTTTGTCGAAGCCTACCCCCATTTTCTTATATGTCTCATCGAAGCCGGCATACACCCACGAGTTCATCTTCTCCCACAGGGCACGCACCTCAGTGTCGCCCTGCTCCCACTTGACCAGCATCTCGTGAGCCTCCTTGATAAGTGGAGCCTCCTGCTTGGCCTTCTCTTCGGCTTTCTCAGCTGGTAAGCCGCTGAGCGCGAATTTGGCGGCCAACTCCTTCACCTCCTCGCGGTAGTGCTTGTCAAAGGCCACGTAGTAGTCGCCAATGAGGTGGTCGCCCTTCTTGCCCGACGACTCCGGGGTCTCACCGTTGCCCCACTTCAGCCATGCGAGCATAGACTTGCAGATGTGGATGCCTCGGTCGTTCACTATGTTGGTCTTCACCACGCGGTATCCGTTGGCCTCCATAATCTGTGCCAGCGACCAGCCGAGCAGGTTGTTGCGCACGTGTCCTAAGTGCAGGGGTTTATTGGTGTTTGGCGAGGAGTATTCAATCATCACCAGCTTCTCCCCGTCCCTGTCCAAAGGAAGGGGGTGAGTTCCGAAGTGGCTGTCCTCGTCGATAGCCTTCAGCAGTTCCATCCACGCTCCGTCTCCGATGCTGAGATTAAGAAAGCCCTTCACCACGTTGAACTTCTCCACTGCCGTGCAATTACTTGCCAGGTACTCACCAATCTCTTGTGCCGTCTGCTCAGGACTCTTCCTTGCAGCCTTGACAAATGGGAACACCACGAGCGTAAGGTTGCCCTCAAACTCGCTCCTTGTCTTCTGCAACTGCAACATCTTCGCCGTTGCGTCCATGCCGTACAGAGCCTTTACCGCCTCTCCGGCTGCCTTGCTTATCAATGCCTCGATATTCATTCTTTTTATTGCTGTTTGCTGTATTTTGGGTGCAAAGGTATGCAAAAAAATTGATAAACTTACATAATGGCAGAAGATTCTCAATTATTTTATGTACTTTTGCACCCGAAAAGCGAACACATCGTTATAGAAAGCACAATAAATGAGATGAAGATACTTATAACAGGATCGAGCGGCTTCATTGGAAGCTTCTTGGTGGAGGAGGCACTGAAGCGCGGATTTGAAACGTGGGCAGCGGTGCGCAAAAGCAGCTCGCGGCAATACCTGCAAGACCCGCGCATAAATTTCATAGAGCTGAACCTTAGTGACAGTGATGAGCTGCGACAGCAGCTGTCCGGCCACTCGTTCGACTACGTTGTCCACGCTGCCGGAGTCACCAAGTGCTTAGACCGTCAAGACTTTTTCCGCATCAACACCGAGGGCACCAAGAACTTGGTGCTGGCCCTGCTGGCTCTCGACATGCCGCTTAAGCGTTTCGTATATATCAGCTCGCTGAGCGTCTTCGGTGCCATTCGCGAGAAGCAGCCTTACGGCGACATTCTCGAGAGCGACACCCCGTGTCCCAATACCGCATACGGCGAGAGTAAGCTTGAGGCCGAGCGCTGGCTCGACTCTGTCATTGCTGGGCGCGCCTTCCCCTGCGTCACACTCCGCCCCACGGGCGTCTATGGTCCGCGTGAACGCGACTATTTCATGATGTTCAAAAGCATAAAGCAGCACGTTGACTTCGCTGTGGGCTACCGCCGACAGGACATCACATTCGTCTACGTGGCCGACGTGGTGCAGGCAGTCTTCCTGGCTTTGGACAAGGGGCAGACGGGCCGCAAATACTTCCTCAGCGACGGGCAGGTGTATCAGAGCACCACCTTCAGCAACCTTATTCGCAAGGAATTGGGCAACCCCTGGTGGCTGCGCATCACAGCGCCTGTATGGGTGCTCCGCGTGGTAACATTCTTCGCCGAGTACGCAGGCCGGATGACAGGCAAGGTGACGGCCCTCAACAACGACAAGTATAACATTCTGCGCCAGCGCAACTGGCGGTGCGACATCCAGCCCGCCATCGACGAGCTTGGCTATCGCCCCGCCTACGACCTCAAGCGTGGCGTAAAACTGGCCACACAGTGGTATAAGGACAACCAATGGCTATAATAAAATATCTTTTCTCCCCCACAAAGAAGCCCCACCGAGGGCTTATTGCTGCCGAGTGGGCCATGGTGGCCTACATGGTTTTCACCTTATTATATATATTCTTTGCGTGGACAAGCCTCTCCGACCCATACACCATGCTGTGGGGGCGCGCCCAGATACTCGTCATGACAGCCGCGCTATGGGGTGTCTACCGTATGATACCCTGCCGCTTCACCTACCTGTGCCGCATCTCAGGCCTGTTGTTGCTGCTCCCATGGTGGTATCCTGACACCTTCGACCTGAACCGCACGCTGCCCAACCTCGACCATGTGTTCGCATCCTGGGAACAGACGGTGATGGGCGGACAGCCGGCACTTACATTTGCCGCGCAGTGGAGCAACCCTGTGTTCAGCGAGATTATGGACATCAGCTACCTTTCCTACTTCCCGCTGATAGCGGTGGTGGTGCTCTTCTACTTCATTTTCCGCTACGACGAGCTGGGCCGCACAACGTTCATCATCCTTGCCTCGTTTTTCATCTTCTACACCGTCTACGACCTGCTGCCGGTCACTGGCCCGCAGTACTATTATCTCGCTGCGGGCATCGACAACATATCCCATGGCACATTCCCCTCCGTGGGCAACTATTTCGCCACCCATCAGGAGCAACTCACCACGCCCGGCTGGAGCGACGGTTTCTTCTACCATCTTCTCAAGAGCACCCACATGGCGGGCGAACGCCCCACGGCGGCCTTTCCCAGCAGCCACATCGGCATCACCACCGTCCTGCTGCTGTTGGCCCGGGCGTCCGGGAGCCGCCGCCTCTTCTTCTTCGTGCTGCCCTTCCTGCTGCTGATGTGCTTCTCCACGGTCTACATCATGGCTCACTACGCCATCGACATCTTTGCCGGACTGCTCACAGGCACCATCCTCTACTTCCTGCTGCGCTGGACGGGCAGGGGGATAACCACATAACGCTTACTGACTGATTGCCGCCAATGGGAGTAACATAAGCATGAAAGAGAAGAAGACAATTGCCGAATACATTGGAGGGTACCGCCGCTACCTGCAGTTAGAGAGGGGCTTCGGAACAAACACCATCGACGCATACATGCGCGACGTGGACAAGCTGGTGCAATACTTTGCATCTGAGCATCTGGAGCCGCTTGAGGCAAAGCTCGACAACCTACAGCAGTTTGCCGCCAATCTCCACGACATGGGCATAGGCCCGCGCTCACAGAGCCGCATACTGAGCGGCGTGCGCTCCTTCTACCGCTACCTGCTGCTTGATGAATACATTGACGACGACCCCACCGAGCTGCTGGAGTTCCCGCAGTTAGGCGAGCACCTGCCAGAGGTGCTCACCACCGAAGAGGTGGACCGTCTGGAGGAGACGGTAGACCTGTCGAAGTGGGAGGGACACCGCAACCGCGCCATCATTGAGGTGCTCTTCTCCTGCGGTCTGCGGGTGAGCGAGCTGGTGGGACTAAAGCTATCGAACCTCTTCCTCGACCAACAGTTCATGCGCATCACCGGCAAGGGAGCCAAGGAGCGCTTGGTGCCCATCTCTCCGCGAGCCATCAAGGAGTTGCAACTATGGTTTGACGACCGCTGCCACATGACCATTAAGCGGGGTGAAGAAGATTACGTGTTCCTTAACCGCCGCGGCGCCCACCTCACGCGCACCATGATATTAATAATGGTGAAGCGGCTCGCTGCAGAGGCCGGCATCGAGAAGACCATCTCGCCCCACACCCTGCGCCACTCGTTTGCCACAGTGCTGCTCGAAGGCGGTGCCGACCTGCGCGCCATCCAGGCCATGTTAGGCCATGAGCGCATAGGCACCACCGAAATCTACACACACATCGACACCACTACGCTACGCCGCGAGATACTTGAGCACCATCCAAGAAACAAATAGGCCGGCAGCCACTCTCGACAGCCCTGCCAGGCATCAGGTGTCGCATAATCATTTCTTTGGGTTTCCCACACACGTAGTTGGAATGTTTGCGCAAGCATTAGAAACCTTTTTCGTTGGTTCTGACAACATTATTTATTATTTTTGCACACAAATTGCTAACCAACGATGAGAATACTACAATCATTCTTGATGCTACTCTTCGCAGTAGCCTGCGCCAATGCCGGCAACGATGGTGCCTGGCGGCAGCCACAGTTTGTAACGTTTGAAAAGACCGACGGCTTCACCATAGTAGCCGATGGAAGGGTGGCACCGCTGTGCGTGGATGCCAAGGACTGGACAGGGGTGAGCCTGGCCACGGCCTCGCTGGCCGACGATGTGGAGCGCGTAACAGGCAGACGCCCGGAAGTGACCAACAAGCCACAGCCTGGAAGCGTGATAATCGGCACCGTTGGCCGGAGCCGCATCATCGACAAGCTCATTAGCCAGAAGAAGATTGACCTGACATGCCTGAAGGGACAGTGGGAATCGTATGTCATTGAGACCGTGGACAACCAGTTGGTGATTGCCGGCAGCGACCGTCGCGGCACCGTCTATGGCATCTACGAGCTGAGCCGTCAGATGGGAGTCTCGCCATGGTACTGGTGGGCCGACGTGCCTGCCATGCAGCACTCCGAAGTTTATGTGGCCACCGGACGACATCTGCAACCGTCGCCTAAGGTGAAGTATCGCGGCATCTTCATCAACGACGAAGACTGGGGGCTGAAGCCTTGGGCTGCGAAAACCTACGAGAAGGAGCTGGGCGACATAGGCCCGCGAACATACGCCCGCGTATGCGAACTGTTGCTGCGCCTGAAAGCCAATATGTTGGCGCCGGCCATGCACTCTTGTACGGGAGCCTTCTACTCACATCCGGAAAGCAAGGCCGTGTGCGACTCCTTCGGAGTGATTATCACCACCAGCCACTGCGAACCACTGCTTCTGAACAACGCCGCCAAGAGCGAGTGGAACCAGCAGCTCGACGGCGACTGGAACTACAAGACCAACGAGGCAACCATCCGCAAGAAGTGGGACGACCGACTGGCAGAGGCCGCACATTACGAGAACATCTACACTGTGGCCATGCGCGGACTCCACGACTCGGGGCTGCGCGGAAACCTGCCCATGGAGGAACGTGTGCCTCTGATAAGCCGCGTCATCGACGACCAGCGCCATCTGCTGGTAAAGCATAAGGCTTATACTCCAACCGTAAGCTCCAAGACCACCGCCCTAAAGCCACACGACATACCCCAGATATTCGTGCCATACAAGGAGACGATGGACATCTACGAAGCGGGGTTGCAGGTGCCGGACGACATTACGCTGGTGTGGGTCGACGACAACTACGGCTACATGAAGCGTGTGTCTAACCCACAGGAGCAGGCCCGCAAGGGAGGCTCAGGAGTCTACTACCACCTATCTTATTTAGGAGCCCCCCACGACTATCTGTGGATAAACACCACACCGCCAGTGCTCATGTACGAAGAGCTTATGAAGGCATACCTCACAGGCGCCGACCGCTATTGGCTGCTCAACGTGGGCGACATCAAGCCTATGGAGTTAGGCATACAGACTTTCATGGAGATGGCATGGAACCCCGAGACATTCTCCTTCCGCACCGCCAACAGCCATCAGGCAGCATTCCTTGCAGAGACCTTCGACATGGGCACCGACGTGGCCACACTACAGTCGCTGCTCAACGACTACTACCGCTTGGCGTGGAGCCGGAAGCCTGAGTTCATGGGCTTCGAATACGAGTGGGACGACAAAGAGCACACAGGGCTGAAGCCTACCGGATTCTCGTTCAGGAACTACGGCGAGGCACAGCAGAGACTGGCCGACTATCAGCGCATAAGTGATATGGTGGAGCGCCTGGCACCGGCAGGCACTGCCCGCGAGGCATTCTTTGAGATGGTGCAGTTCCCCGTGCAGGCTGCCTGCCAGATGAACCGCAAGTTCCTCATGGCCCAGCTAAACAGCGAGCTGGCAGCTGAGAGTCGCACAGCCGAGGCAAACTGGGCAGCACGGCAGATGGAGCAGGCTTTCGACAGCATCAACGCCCTGAACCGTCGCTACAACGAGCAGCTTGGCGGCAAGTGGCGCCACATGATGGCTATACCGCCCGGCTACTGCGCTCTTTATCACAAGAAGCCTGCTGTGGTCGTAACCGAGGGGGCTGGCGAGAAGCGCCCCGACCTGGCTGTCAGCAGCTGGGGCGACACAATGGCAGAGGGCTGCTATGTAGTCAACCTGGCCGACTATGAGAGCAAATCGGCCGACGCACAGGTGATTGGCGGACTGGGCTATGACTGGCGCGTGATGAGGTTAGGCACCGCCACCTACCGCCTGCCACACATTGACAGCGACAGCATCACGCTGGTGCTCTACACCGTACCATTTTGGCCCATCTTTGCCGGCAAGAGCAATGCTGTGAGAGTGAGCATCGACGGCGGACAGCCGAAGGTGTTCGACAATGTCTTCCGCGAGTACGACCGCACATGGAAGGACCAGGTGATACGCAATGGCGCCACCTGCCGCCAGCTGTTCACCATAGACCGCAGCCTGCCCTTCCACACGCTGACCTTCGAGGCCGCAGAGCCGGGGCAGATGGTGCAGCGCGCCATCATCGACTGGGGCGGACTGAAGCCATCGTACCTCGGACCGCAATAGTAAGAAAAAGTAGCGGCAGGACACAATATTTGAATTGTTTCTACGTTAAACTTTTAAACGAAAAACAGAGACAACAATGAAAATAAGATTCTACCACTGGTACAACATGCTGCTGTCGGCCATGCTCACGTGGCTGGGCTTTGGCTCATGTACCGACACTGGCCCTGACGAATATGGTCCTGCACCCATGTACGGCACTCTGCCCTACGCCAACTATCATATTTCCGGCACCGTGACCGATGAGAGCGGACAGCCATTGAAGGGTATTCGCGTATCGATGCTTAATGCCTATGCCAAAGACCTGCCAGCCACAGACATGACACATACCGATGCCGACGGACATTTCAGCATGAAAGATTTCTCCACAGATTACATCAGCGACAGAATGCTCGTAACCGAGGACATAGACGGTCCTGACAATGGAGGGAACTTTGCCTCTGACACCACAATGATTGAGAAATTCAATATAAAGCACATAGACGACAGCAACTATTCAGACAGGTATGAGGTGGATGCTGAAGTGAAACTAAAGAAAAAAGACTGACCACATGAGCACACCTACCACACCTACCAAACCTACCAAACCTACAATACCTACCAAACCTACCAAACCTACCAAACCTACCAAACCTACCAACCCCCACCCCCCCACACCGCTAACACCGCGGCGCAAGCTCGCCTTGGAACTATGGAGACTGCGCGAGCGCAACATGGTGCGCGAGCACCCCTTGGAACAGCTGTTCTGGGAGTGCACCCTGCGCTGCGACCTCAACTGCCGCCATTGCGGCAGTGACTGCAAGACCGACAGCAGCCGCCGCGACATGCCTAAGGAAGACTTTCTCAGAGTGCTCGACAGCGTAGCACGCAAGTACGACCCGCACAAGGTGTTTGTCGTCATCTCAGGCGGAGAGCCACTCATGCGCCCCGACTTAGAGGAGTGTTGCGCCGCCATTGCAGAGAAAGGGTTTCCATGGGGCATGGTGACCAACGCCATACACCTCACCCCACAGCGCTTCCATGGCCTGCTCAGGGCAGGGTTGCGCTCAATGGCCATAAGCTTAGACGGCCTTGAGGACGACCACAACTGGATGCGAGGCAACGACAACAGCTTCCGCATGGTGGACCAGGCCATAGACATGCTGGTGGCACAGCGCACGGTGGTCTTCGACCTCGTCACATGCGTCAACAAGCGCAACTATCCGAAGCTTAACGACATAAAGGAGTACCTCGTAAGCAAGGGCGTGGGGCGATGGCGACTGTTCTCCATATTCCCCATGGGACGCGCAGCCCTCGACCCCATGATGCACATCAGCGACGAGGAGTTCCGCGGACTCTTCGAGTTCATCAAGAACACACGCCACGAGGGGCGCATACGTGCCGACTACGGCTGCGAAGGTTTCTTGGGCAACTACGAGGGTGATGTGCGCAACCGCTTCTTCGCCTGTCAGGCTGGAGTCACTGTCGGCTCTGTGATGGCCGACGGCACCATAGCCGCATGTACCAGCATACGCAGTGACTTCGGCCAGGGAAACATCTACAACGACGACTTTCTCGACGTGTGGGAGAACAGATACCAGGTGTATCGCGACCGCAAGTGGATGCAGAGCGGCGACTGTGCCAGATGCAGCTACTGGCGCTATTGCCAAGGCAACGGCATGCACCTGCGCGACGCCGAGGGAAAGCTGCTATTCTGTCACCTAAACAGGCTCAACAAGTGCCGGTGAATTCTCTCGCATGTCCCACATCTTACTCGTTCTTCGCCCACAGAAGCAGTGGGGCATAGTGGCTGCCGAGCTGAAGCGCGTGGCATCGTTGGGGCGTTTCATGATGACACAGGGCACCATGAGGAGCTGTCAGGCTGCTGACAGCGGAGCAGAACCTGACATGATTGCCTTGGCCACAACGTGCGAAGAGCTGCAGACAGGAGCGCTCTACTCCAAGTTTGCCAACAAGAAGAAATTCCGACACGAGGCCGACTTCTGGGCCGCCACAGAGCTCACTGTCAGACAATATGTAAAGAAAATGGCCGACCAAAAGGTGATTAAGGCCGTACAACTGGCCCACGCCCTTGGCATACCTATACTTTACGCTCCCACCGAAAAGGCTCCACTGCACATAGAGGAGCAGCTCACGCTGCAGCCCGACGTGGAGGTGACGCCTATAATGAACTTCACGCGACATGACAAGGGAACCACATACCGGTTGCAACTGCGCATAGGACAAGGGCAGACCATAACGCCCGCCCAACACCGTCTGACGCCTGTCACCTACGAGCCGGGACTATTCGCCCTCGACAACAAGCTGATGATGCTCGGCCACGGATTCAGCGGACAGCTGTTGCTGCCATTCGTGACCAAGGAGACCGTCGACATTCCGCGACACATGGAGAACGACTACTTCAGGCGCTTCATCTTGAAGAATGTGACCAAGGCAGAAATCAACGCCGAGGGTTTCGACATCGTGGATGTCAACGAGCAGCTGCTACCGCGACTCTCCGTGGAACGCAGCATCGATGCCCTCTATCTGCTCACCCTGCAATTCTCATACGGCGACAATATCTACACCACAGTCAGCAAGAGCCGCGGCCGCGTGTCGCTCAGCGAGACGGCCAACGGCTTCCGTTTCACTCGCCAGCTGCGCGATAGCGCAAAGGAGAGCCACTATGTGGAAGTGTTGCGAAAATACGACAGGCCCATCACCGCCAACGGAAGCATTAAGTTCGACACGCTTGCAGAAATGATTGCATGGATGCGACACCACGGCAACAGTCTGCGCAAGCAGGGCTTCAAGCTGACGCAGCCTTCCGACAATGTCTACTATATAGGTCCGCTGAGCGTGGAGCAGAGCGACAAATGGACAGGCGACTGGCTGCAGACCAATGTCACCATAGTGCTCAACGACGGACAACTGCGCATACCATTCCTCAACCTGAGAGACACCATACTCAGAGGAGAGAAAGAATATATGCTCAGCACCGGCGAGAGACTGCTCATACCCGACGAGTGGCTCAGCCGATATTCCAGCCTGCTGCTGACGGCCACACCGAAAGATAAGGGATTCGTGCGACACCGCAGCCAGCTAACCTCAGACCAACCTACCACACCTACCAAACCTACCACACCTACAGTGCAGCCACCAAAGCAGCTAAAGGCCAACCTCCGACCTTATCAGCTTGAAGGGTTCCAGTGGCTGTGGGGCAATTTCGAAGCACGTACCGGCTGTTGCCTCTCCGACGAGATGGGATTAGGAAAGACACTGCAGACCATAGCACTGCTAATGAATTTCTCAACACCTACCACACCTACCACACCTACCAAACCTACCCCAGCCGAAGGCCTCCTCTTCACCGAACAAGAGATGAGTGGAGAGGGCAGCCTCAGCCCAACCTCGCTCGTCGTCGCACCAGCCTCCGTAGTCCACAACTGGCTTGGCGAACTCAAGCGCTTTGCACCCTCCATGCTCGTCTGCGACTATACCGGCACTACAGCAAAGCGCATGGCCAAGCGGAGAACGTTGATGCAGTGCCACGTCGTCATCACCTCTTACCGCACGTTGCTCAACGACATAGACTTCTTCGAACGCCAGCAATTCGGCATCATCGTCTTCGACGAGAGCCAGGCCTTCAAAAACTCCACGTCACAACTCCATTCCGCTGTCGTGAAACTTCAGGGACTACACCGCATGGCACTCAGCGGCACACCCGTTGAAAACAACCTCGGCGAGCTGTGGAGCCTCATGAGCGTGCTCAACCCCAACCTGCTGGGAAGCAGCCAGAACTTCCAGCGCAGCTTCGTCATGCCCATAGAGCGTAGCATAGAGCAGCAGCGCACACAGGTGCTCCAACGGCTCATAGCACCATACTTCCTCAAGCGCACCAAAGAGCAGGTGCTCAATGATTTGCCAGAGCGCCAGGACGAGGTCATAGTCTGTCCCATGACAGAAAGCCAGACCAGCCTTTATGCCCAAGAACTGTCCAAGGCTCGTAACCTATTAATCTCACAACCTACCACACCTACCACACCTACCAACCTCAACCTACTGGCAGCAATACAGCGCCTGCGCCACATAGCCAACGGCGAGGGGAAGACCAACGTAGTGTTTGAACACCTCGAACAGCTGCGAGACACAGGCCACAAGGTGCTCATCTTCAGCGAGTATGTCAGCATGCTTGACAAGGTGGGTAACGCCATGAAAGAGCGAGGATGGACCTACGACATCCTCACCGGACATACCGCCAACCGCAAGCAGGTGATAGACCACTTCCAGAACACGCCCCACTGCCAGTTCTTCCTCATATCGCTCAAGGCCGGCGGAGTGGGCATCAACCTCACCGCAGCCGACTACGTCTTCATCCTCGACCCCTGGTGGAACCAGGCCGCAGAGGAGCAGGCCATAGCACGTGCACACCGCATAGGGCAGCGCAATGCCGTCTTCGTCTACCGCTTCGTTTCGGAAAACACCCTCGAACAGCAGATACTCACATTGCAGCAGCGCAAACAAAACCTCATCGACAGCGTCATGCCTTTCCTCCTCTCATCTTAGTTCAGATGGTACGCAAAGACGCTAAGGCGCGAAGTTCTTTGCTTTGCGTCTTAGCATACAAAAATGAAATTACACTCCTAACCTCGTATCAACGGCCACGACGGGGCCGCGGGTCGGAGGCGAAGCGCACGGCGTAGATAAGCAACTGGTAGAGCTGTTCGTTAGCCTTGCTTTGCTCCTGCTTATAGTAATTTTTCAAAAAAAGGGTGTCAGGGTGACAGAACAGCCTGCCACAAAGGGTTTGCACCCTGTTTGAGGGTGACAGAGGGTGACAGGAGGGTGACAGGAGGGTGACAGGAATGTGACAGGAGGGTGACAGGTGGGTGACACTATTATGCGCAGGGTTGAAAGCTGTCACCCTTCTGTCACCCTCTGTCACCCTCAAACAGGGTGCAAACGTCCTGCACATCGGCGTTCTGTCACCCTGACACCCTTTTTTTCAAAATTCCCTGTATAGAGTCAGTGTGACTTATACACTTAGCCCCGTAAAGTGGCACTTTAGCTCAATAAAGTGGCACTTTTTTGAAATTAAGTGCCACCTTACGGTCGTAGAGTCGTGACGCTAAAAGCGTCTTCGCTCATTAACCGTAGTGTCCGAAGGACCTGCGGGAAAATGAAGGCTGCGAAATGCACTCTGAAAGAGTGCCCCAACGACATAAATGGGAAGCCCCCAACCCCCTAAAGGGGGAACTACAGACTCTGCATGAACTCCCCCTTCAGGGGGTTGGGGGGCTGGGGGCTGGGGGTTGGGGGTTGGGGGACTCCCTGGTCATACAGCGGGTCAACCGTAGGTCGAATGTTTTTCAGTAGGGACTATAAATAATAGATGTTCCCAAAAAATAATCCGCCGAAAGTTTGGAACTTCCGGCGGATTTTCGTATCTTTGTCGCCGATTCGTGTTAGCCCGGAAGGGCAGGCGGGTCGGAACTTATTGGAAACAGGACGTTTACGGACGTTATCTTCTGATGTAGAATCTCGCAAATTCAAGCCAAGAAGAAACGCAACCAGAGACGTCCGCGTTGGGTGTATTATGCCCTGTTGCCTTATACATTATTATATGTGATGGTGGCAGAATTGTATAATACCTTACGGCGTGGGCTAACTCGAGTTGCTTATCCTTGGCAAGGCAATGCGAGAGCCCTACATCGGGATAGGCGAGAAGTAGAGACACCCACGTCTTTCGCATTTATCAGGGCGATACATTTAATCACGCTGAATCTGGGTGGCTATAGGCAGAAAAAACCAACTACAAATGAAAAACCTAAAACATTATTATGTTGTCGGAGCAATGGCTGTTGCGTCATTCCTGTTGTCATCGTGTGCCAAGGACTTCCAGGATGACATTGACAAGCTGAACACTAAAGTAGACAACATCGACACACGTGTGACAAAGCTTGAAGAGCAAGTGACAAAGATTAATAGCGAGCTGTCGACACTGTCCGTACTTGCCACGGCAGTAGAGAAAGGATTCTATGTGACAGACGTTAAGGACACCAGCGAGGGCTGCGAGCTGACACTCAGCAACGGCCGCAAGGTATCCTTGCAGAACGGCCCCGACAACTCGCTCACCCCCTCTCCCGCATTGAGCATGACGCAGGTGAACGGAGTGTATTACTGGACCATGAACGGCATGCTCATCACAGGTACCGACGGCAAGCCCATCGCCGCCACGGGAATGACGCCCAAGGTGAAGTACGACAGTGCCACCCAGCAGTGGTTGCTCTCCATCGACGGCGGGCGTACCTATCAGATGGTGAATGTCTACGCCCAGTTCATCATCAACGAGCAGGTGCTGTCACAAATCATCAACAACTATATCAGCCAGAACCAGACCACCTTAATCAGTAACGAGGTGCTGCAGCAGATAATCAGCAACTACATCACCAACAACTACTCCACCCTGTTCGATACCAACATACTGAACCAGGTGATAGTGAACTACGTGCAGAACAACTACTCGAACATCTTTTCCGTGGACGTGCTGAACAACATCTTCCAGAAATACATCAGCGAGCACTCAAGCCAGATTATCGACGTTGACGTGATGACGAATATCATCCTGAACTTCATAGAGCAGAACCCGACAATCTTTGTCAACAACGAGATACTGTACAAGATTCTCGTCACCTATATAGAGCAGAACCAGACCACCATCTTCAAGAACGAGCTTCTGCTTCAGGTCATCAACAATTTCATTGCCAACTACAACAACGTCATCAACGTTGAGATGCTGCGGCAGATCATCAACAACTACATAGAGTTGCACCAGGACGTAATCGTCGACAACACCGTCATACAGAACGTGCTCATACAGTATGTGCAGAAATACTACCTGCAGATCTTCACAACAGAAATCCTCTATCAGGTTATCAACAACTACATTCAGCAGAACCAAACCACCATCTTCAACGACATACTGCTGAAGCAGGTCATCTCCACATACATTGAGAACAACTACAACACGTTCATCTCCGACGAGGCCATCTACAACATCATCAGCAAATACCTTGAAATAAACTACACCACAATCATCAACGAGGAGACGCTCTACAAGGTCATCTACAATTACTTCCAGCAGAACTACAACCTCTTCATCGATGAAACCATCATCATGAACGTCATCAACCAGTACATTGAGAAGCACCAGACAACGATCATCGATATTGACATCGTCCGCAACATTGTGAACACTTACGTAGAGCAGAACATCTACAACATCTTCAGCGTGGAGATACTCACACAGATTATCACCAACTACTTCTCCACCCACCAGACCATCATCAACCAGTACACCATCATCAACAATGTTGTTATTGAGGGTGACTATATCAACATCACCCTCTACACTGGCGAGGTTATTAAGCTCGTTATCTACGACAGCTACGCCCGCATACGCGACCGAGTGCAGAGCATAGTCTTTGTGCCAGTATATACAGATGGGAAAATACATTATAGTTATGACAAGAGCGACAATATATTGTTTAACATAACATATTATGTGTCTCCTGCATCTATGGCTTCGATTATAGCGCAGAAATATAATACTAAGACTATGGGCATGAACATGCTGGCCACAGTCTACTCATCTGGAGGAAATGGAATGGCAACCAACGTTGTATCAATTTCCAACGTCACAGGAGAAAGTAGCGGACTTATGAGAGTTACTGCCACTGCCCCATATAGTTACCTGACAGATACAAGGTATATCTATTCGTTGGCACTACACGTGACTGACACCAATACAGGTGGCACCGACTACACTACTGACTTCACGCTTCTGTACAAGGATACCTCTCACGATGTTCATTATGATTATTACTATGACCAGAAGCTGTTAGGCACATGGTATCAGTCAAACAAACTGACCGCAAACTACGAATGGTCATTCTCATCTGACGGAACATGCACGTATAGCAGAACTCCTTTGTTGGGAAAGACAACTACAGAAACAGGAAAATGGTATTGTTATGGAAACTATCTCTATGTCTATATTGGAGAAGACACAGAAATGTTCACATATACTGTAGATGGTAATATACTTGTTCTCAGCCTGTATTCAGGAACAAATGAAAGGGCTGCCGGAGAGTTTAATAGGCAATAAATCTTGGATGTGCCAGACTTCATGTGTATGAAGTCTGGCACGCTTCTTATTAACACTATACCCAATATAGAAAACATGGACATATAGATAAGAAGCGTCCACTCTTAAGTCTACGTATCTCTGTTCCTTTCGAAACGAATTGCCATAATTATCAACGTGTTTTTCATTATGGTTGACTTTTTCCAGCCGAAAGTTTTGCACTTTCGGCTTTTTTGCGTACTTTTGCAGCGGGTTGTGCCACTGTGGCTCCATGCGCGGGTGGCGCATTACATAGAATCAAACAAATTACGATATGGAAGGAAAATACCTGGATCCGAAGGCTGACCTGACCTTCAAGCTGATCTTCGAGCACGAGGATTTGCTCATAAGTCTGCTCAATGCCCTGCTGCCGCTCGACGAGGGCAAGCAGATAGAGCATGTAGAGTACCTGCCTACCGAGCTGGTGCCCGAGAACCCGGGGAAAAAGAACAGCGTGGTGGACGTCCGCTGCCGAGAGACAGGTGGCCGCCACTTCATAGTGGAAATGCAGCTGAACTGGAACAACGAGTTCCGCCACCGCGTCATCCTCAATGCTGCCAAGGCGGTGGTGAAGCAGCTGAACCCCGGCGAGGAGTTCAAGCTCATACAGCCCGTCTATTCGCTGAACCTTATCAACGACGTGGGTTTCGATGCCGGCCCCGACGAGTTCTACCACGACTATGCCATCGTCGATGTTGCACATGCCAACCGGCACATTGAGGGCCTCCGCTTCGTGTTCATAGAGCTGCCCAAGTTCAAGCCTAAGACCATTGCCGAGCGTAAGATGGCGGTGCTGTGGCTCCGCTTCCTCACGGAGATAAACTCTTCAACGAAAGAGGCACCTGCCGAGCTGCTGGATAATCCCGACACTGCAAAGGCCCTGAAACTTTTAGAGAAGTCGGCCTATAGCGAGGGGCAGTTAGAGGCTTACGACCGCTTCTGGGATGCCGTCTACCGCGAACGAGTCTTTTATAACGACGGGTTCAAGAAAGGACAGGCGGAAGGCATAGAAGAGACCAATCGCAAGAATGCCCGCAAGATGAAGGCCAAAGGTTTTGCAACAGAAGACATCGCTGAGATTACCGGCCTCACCGCCGAAGAGATTGACAGGCTGTAAGCCTGCGCAATAAATAGGCATAATTTTTCCTATTTTATCCCTTTTAATACCTAAAATCCGCAGATAATTTTCAAAGGTCTAATTTTGCCGCCATTTGAGACATGTCTGTCTGTTTTTAGCCATACAAGCGTGTAATCCGACCGACCATGAGCCAGTACCCCCTTACCCCGTAAGGTCGAGAGGCATAGACCGAGGCATCAATGAAGAAGGTTGTTTTATCCGTGTTCCCAGATAAGTTTGTATGGCTTGTTGGAGTAGATGTTGAGTTTGTACTGCCTTGCCGTTCTGACCCACTTGGCAGGCACGGCGATGAATCTGAAAAGGAAGCTCTTGACCCTGTCCGTTGCTTCCACCCCGAAAAGGCACATGAGCGGCAGCGAGACGATGTATTGGTAGAAGTTTGCAGCCATGGCGGTTAGGAGTAGGAACACGGTGTTCCCGTATTATCTCGCGCTTTGATAGCCAATAAGCTTACTGCGAAGCCCCAGGTGGGAGTCGATTACGGAGGACAGAATACGGTCAAATTTGTCCAAGACGAAAAATATTCCACCAAAAGCGGTGATTTTCTCAGATTTTTTGCTTACCTTTGCCATGTCATTGACGATTTTTGCTTGTCTTGATTTGCAGCACTAAGGTAAGTGAAATTTCTGACATGGCCAAATCCTGAGCCGCTCGGCTTTGCCGCTTGCCCCAGCAAGAATTTTTTGTTGCTCAGGTACTTATAAAGAAAGTTAAATTAAAGTGCTGCGGAATTTAGGATGATGAAAAAGTTTTTTCTGCTACAATTCTTTTTAGGTCTATGTCAAATAGCGGCCTTCGCACAGATGGATTACGAATTGGTTATAGATAAGACCGACGGATCTGAGATTGTCATTCCTGTAGAAGACATTGAACAGATGTTTTTCCGTGAGAGAAACACATCTCAACCCGATCTATTGGATGGCCCATTTCCAGTTGGCCAATGGCAAGAATGCAAACCCGACGGAACACTCCGTGACGATGCTACAGAGTATGAGGTTATGCACATGAATATCTATTCTAACGGAACGGGTGACTGGTGGACTGTTACAAAAGGAAAGACAGATGAATACAGGTATTCCTTCAATTACACATGTACGATGAATGGCAGTTCAGGGTCGGTAACCATGACCATTACTGCTTCAAGCCGTCAGTCTGATGTTGGGCAGTCGCTAACCATGCCGGTAACTTACGAAAAAGAAATATTGCATGGAGGGGAGATTTATTATAAGAAAGTAGGTGGAGGAACAGGCGGGGAAAGTAATGTTTATTATGAATGCCCCGATGGAAACCACCCACATTTGATTGACCTTGGGTTGCCAAGCGGCACAAAGTGGGCTTGCTGCAACGTGGGCGCTACTACACCAGAGCAGGATGGTGGTTATTACGCATGGGGTGAAACAGAGGAGAAAGATGAGTATTACTCATCCACGTATAAGTGGGTTGAAAATGGTAAACTGTCTAAATATTGTACTGACAGTAAGCGCGGCATTGTCGATAATAAGACTTTACTTGATTTGGCCGATGACGTTGCCCATGTAAAGTGGGGTGGGGTATGGGTTATGCCTACACTTGACCAGTGTGAAGAACTTGCTAAGAACTGCTCTTTCGTGTGGACAACCCAGAATGGTGTGATTGGTTGTAAGTTTACGGGCTCGAATGGCTGTTCTATATTTCTTCCCGCTTCTGGCTGGCGTGACCGATACTCTCTCGGCAACAAAGGTTTCAGCGGCTATTACTGGTCGTCAACGCTTAACGAGTCATCCCCACGCGGAGCACGCTACCTCTTCTTCGATTCAAGTTTTGTGTCTGCTTTCCAAGGATACTACCGTTATAACGGTCTTACCGTACGCCCAGTAAGTTCAAGCAATAATTGATAAGCTTGACATGGGAACCCATTCCGATGTCTTCTGAATACTGCATCCCGCTCCCCTCCTCGGTAGAGCGGGATTCTAAGAATCACGGGGACAGGTTTGATTCTTCCTGCAATAAATGAGGATCTATATCCGTTAATAATATGAGAACGAGCATTGTTCATTCTTATATGCCGAGAATCGGAAGAAGAATCACGGGGACAGGTTTTTGATTCTTCCTGCAATAAATGAGGATCTATATCCGTTAATAATATGAGAACGAGCATTGTTCATTCTTATATGCCGAGAATCGGAAGAATTCAGAGCGGGACAGGCATCTATCATGTCATGCTGAGAGGCATCAACCGCCAAGATCTTTTTGAAGAGCCTGATGACTATTGGGCTTTCATTAGGGTGTTGTCTGCCCTGCCTCAGAGGAAATCCGTCGTTACTTCTTTTCCAGTATGTACATGTCATATCTATGCCTACTGTCTGATGCCCAACCACGTCCATCTTCTTGTTTGTGAGAAGGACTGGAAAGTTGGTGAGATAGTGAAGTCTATCGCCTCAAGTTACGCTTTTTACTATAACAAGAAGTATGGCCGTGTAGGCCATCTTTTTCAAGACCGTTTTAGAAGTGAGCCATGTAACGATGCCGCTTATTTTATAACCTTATTCCGCTATATCCATCAGAATCCTGTAAAAGCAGGACTGGTCGACGAGGCACGAGCTTATGAGTATAGTAGCTGGGGAAACGACTATCTTGGTTTGTCTGACCACCAGGTTTGCTACAAACAGGCTGCCATCAACAGATATGGCATGGATGAGCTTTCCGCTTGGGTAGAAATGCCTTTGTCCGGGGAAGTTGACTGCCTAGACATAGAAAATAAAAGGATTGTGGCCGACGAGACAATACGTCAAATGATTCTTGAGAAGAGTGGGACGAAGAATCTGACAGAGTTCCGACTCCATTCAAAGGAGAGACAGAAAAACATCATCCGTGATGTTATGTTGAAGTTGGACGCTGGCCCTCGCCAATTATCACGTGTTAGTGGACTTCCCTACTCAATCGTCTATAAGCTAAAAAAGTTATGATAGAATCAAAAACCTGTCCCCATGATTCCCGGCCTCACCGCCGAAGAGATTGACAGGCTGTAAGCCTGCGCAATAAATAGGCATAATTTTTCCTATTTTATCCCTTTTAATATTGAATCTGACAAAATACTAAAAAAATAATCCGCCGAAAGTTTGGAACTTCCGGCGGATTTTCGTATCTTTGTCGCCGAGATTCCCAGCAGTGCCCAGCGCGGCACTGCGCTACAAAGGTTTCTCAACTTTGCGGAAGGCCATGAAGGCTTATGCTGGAATGGCCTGACAACGAGAGCGTTTAACGCATGATTGTCCCAATTCTGAACGTGGAAAATTCGAGTGCTGGATAATATGCAATAACGTTCACGTCTGTAGGTGTATTATGCATCTTCACTTATGGTGAGGGATGATTATACCTTTGGGCGTGGACTATTGTATGATTATAGCACAAAGGTAATTTCCACGACCCAGAATTGATAATGTACAACATTGTCCACGCTCTTTGTGCGGGTAAACAAAATTCATTTACAACAATTAAAAACATAAGACTATGAAGAAAAGATTATTATTAATTATTATTTGTTCCATTATAATTGGAATGCAAAAAGTTGGTGCTCAGATTGCTAAGGTCGCTTTGTCACACAACGGAAACATTACGATGTATAACGCCGAGGAACTACAGACGGCTATTGACGCATCGGTTGATGGGGATACGCTGTTCTTGAATGAGGGAACGTTTAGTGGAGGTATTACCATTTCAAAAAAAATATCTTTGATAGGGGCTGGTGACAAAACTGTTATAAGTGGTAATCTCTACATTTCATTAACAGGAAAACTAACATCAAGAATGCTTGATGCCATCAATATAAGCGAAAAATTATATGTTAGCAGTGATAGTAATGATCTCCTTGATGGATTAATTATTAGAAAATGTGTGTTTAAGTCATTTGATACGGGGACATCACTTACCAATGCTATAATAGACAGATGTTATCAAACAAATGTGGAATATTATTTATATCATTACTTTAAAGTAAGTTCAAATTTCAAACATTCTAATGTGATAAAAGTTGTTAATTCCGTTATTGGCTGTTATCATGGTTATGATGCAACAATAAACAATACCATTTTTGTTAACTGTAATGTTAAATCTGGTTATGCTTATGATAAAAGTACTAGCAATAAAGCAACCTTTTATAATTGCATTGTTGACAATTTTTATTCAAAAGCCAATTTTTCAAATAGTCAGTTTATATATTGTTACTTAAAAATTGATTCTGGAACAACTCAAAATTGTCAGTTTGGAACAATAACATGGGATGGGGTTAATTGTACTTCAACAAACATGCTTGGCCAAGACGGTACTCCTGTGGGAATCGACGGCGGTACTACACCTTATACTCTTGTTCCCACCACTCCCAAGATGGAAAGCTTTGATTTGAAAGTGGACACTCAGAGCAAAAAGCTAAATGTGAACATTAAAATGACTGCCAACTAAAAAAGGGAGAGATATGAGACGTCTATTATTACAAACCTTGTTGTACTTGGCGGCTACCATCGGCATTTCTGCCCAAAGCCTCAGGTGCTATGATTATTGGATAGATTCTGACTATAGTAAGCATACCTTTGTAAATAGTAGCAATACCGATATTAGCCTGTCAATAGCAACCAATGACCAGGCGGCAGGTGCACATGTGTTGAATTTCCGCGCCCAGAATAGCAACGGCGAATGGGGTCCAGTCAACCGAATGCTTTACGTCATTCAAGAGAATGCCGAGCAGGTTGCCCAAAGCCTCAGATACTACGAATATTGGATTGACTCCGATTATGGTAATCGAACCTTTGTGAATAGTAGCAATACAAATGTCAGCCTTTCAATATCAACCAATGCGCAGTCCGCTGGGGTATATGTGCTAAACTTCCGCGCCCAAAACAGCAACGGCGAGTGGGCTCCTGTCAACCGTATGCTTTACGTCATTCCAGAGGAAGCCGAGCTAGTTGCTGAGACAAATGTTGTGGAGTATTGGATGGACGAAGACTTCTCTACGCATAGGACAGAAAAAGTAAATGTCATCGATAACACGATATTGTTAGGCATCACGATTTCTCGCCTTTCTGAAGGAACACATACACTCAACATTAGGGCAGGAAATTCTAACGGTGAATGGAGCAGTATCTCTCGTTTGCTTTTCTATGTACCGGAATTCCCAAATTCTGGCGGTGACGATTCCACTGATGATATCATTTCCTTTGCCGATGCCGAAGTGAAGAGAATCTGTGTACAGGATTGGGACACAGACGGCGATGGCGAATTGTCGAAAGCTGAAGCTGCGGCGGTAACAGACCTGGGAGAAACGTTCTGGGGACAATCAGAGGTGCGTTCTTTTGAGGAGTTGCAGTACTTCACTGGCCTTACTTCCATTGGCTACGAAGCCTTCAATGGATGCAGCAGCCTTTCCTCCATAGTCATTCCTAATACAGTCACGTCTATCGGCACTTCTGCTTTCATCGGCTGTAGTAGTCTTTCTGCTATCACCATACCAAAGTCTGTTACATCCATTGGCGATGGATTATTCCAAGGATGCAGCGCTTTGACCAGCATTGTCGTGGAAAACGGTAATACAGTATATGACTCCAGAGACAACTGCAATGCCATCATCGAAACCAGCACTAACAAGTTGATTGCCGGATGCAAGACAACAACTATCCCCGGCTCGGTGACAGCTATCGGTAAGTATGCCTGCCAGAGCAGTGGTCTTACATCCGTAGTCTTACCCAATTCGGTAGTGAGCATTATGGGGTGTGGCTTCCGCCGCTGTTACAACCTCACTTACGTAGAGATACCCGGAAGCGTTACCTCTATTGACGACCGTGCATTTGCCGAATGCACCAGCCTGATGGAAGTATACTGCTATATTCAAGAGCCATTTGCAATCAACAGCAGTGTCTTTAGCTATATCTCTTCTGACGCTACCCTCTACGTGCCAGCTGGCACCAAATCGAAATATGAGTCAACCACTGGATGGAGTGCGTTTAAGAACATCGTGGAGATGGGGGCTGGAGGAACATATTCAGCCATCACACCGATGGTGACAGCCTCGTGGCATCAGAAGTCGCCGTTCAACGACGAGTGTCCTGACGGTGCTGCTGCCGGCTGCGGCGCTGTGGCAGTAGCCCAGATACTTAACTACTATAAAAAGCCGGAGCATGGCTACGGACACGTCACATACAACAGTGAAGATGTGGATTTCGAAGCCAACCCCATTGCCTGGGGCAGCATACGTGATGTGTATGGCACTAGCTCTACCGATGCAGAGCGGGCAGCTGTAGCCCGACTCGTACACCAAGTGGGGGCAGCCATGAAGATGCAGTATGGAAGCAGCTCGTCGCCTGCCAACCGCGCGTCGATGATGTGGGGCCTGCAGCACTACCTGCACTTCTCGCCATTGTCGCGTTACCGCTATCGCCGCTATTACTCCACTGAGCAGTGGCTGCGCATGCTCGACAGCGAGCTTGAGGCTAAACGCCCGGTGTTCTACCGCGGCGACCACAGCTCCTTCGAGAAAGCACTGGCAGGACATATCTTCGTAATCGACGGGCGCGACAGCGAGGGGCGCTATCACTTCAACTTCGGACATGCCAGCAGCACGCAGGACAAGTATGCAAGCCTGAATATCATAAACCAGGGCACGGAGAACTTCATTGGTCGGAAGTCGAACGGCAGTGACAACGCTGCATACGACTACTGTCAGGCAATGATAACATCGTTCTTCCCTGTCGACGGCCTCACCGATGCCGACTATGACGCAGCAAACATAATGATTACCAAACCGATGGTGATTGATGGCGACAGGACACCACGCACGGTCAGCATGACAGGTTCGGTCACCATCTCGTTCCAGTTCCAGTATGTCAGCTTCACAGCAGGCTCCATACAATACAGCATCGGTTTCTACCAGAACGGGATTCTGAAAGGTGTGTCAACAACCACCCGCACTGCAACCCTGAGCGACGGCGGGCGTGGGATAAACGCCACAGACCGCACATTCTCGCTTCCAACGGGTCTCGCCAACGGCGAATATGAAATGGCGGTGGTGTCGCGTACCGACAGCAGCGCACCATGGCTGCGCGCCTGGGACAGCGCACCAAACAGCATACCTGCAACGGTGAATGGCAGCACGTTCACATTCAGCATACCAAGCTTCCACGACGGCGAGACAAACCTCAGGCTGCAAGCAGAGCCGACAATAGTCAGCGATGGAGTTGTTGAGTTCACCGTGGTTAACTCGTCTGAAAACAACTTTGAAGGCACAATCAAGGTTACGTGCGGCGACACGGAGAACTCCCTTCTTACTGCAGTCTACGAGGGGCAGAGCGTAACTTACCGCTTCCCAATCGGCAGCAACAGCACCGACGGCTTGACTATATCGTATCTGGCAGACGGCTCGGAGCAGTGGCTGTCATTAAATAGCAATGGGTTCTTGCTCGGCGACATCAATTTAGACGGCGAGGTAGACGGTACCGACCTTGTGCTGCTGACAAACATGATAATGACCAACGACAGTTCGAACAAGATAGCCGACATGAACAGCGACGGCGAGGTGGACGGCACGGACTATGTGCTTATGGTGAACAAGATCATGGGCTTTACAAGCGTACGCAGGGAAACGGCAGGGGCAGACACCGACATAGCCAACACCAGCATCACGGCAGAACCTATAGCCGTCAGGGCAGGGGAAAGCACCACGCTGACCATAGCAATGGATAACCCCGAGCAGGCGGTGACACTGGTACAGATGGACATAACGCTGCCGAAGGGACTGACATTGGATAATAACGACAACTTTGACAACATGGACAACCACGGTGTTATGATGGCCGGACGTACCTCATGGCGCAACCACACGCTGA
The DNA here is from genome assembly GCA_017449025.1 of Prevotella sp. Classification (GTDB taxonomy): domain Bacteria; phylum Bacteroidota; class Bacteroidia; order Bacteroidales; family Bacteroidaceae; genus Prevotella. The sequence goes on from JAFSKJ010000022.1 coordinate 34,398, forward strand.
TGGCAAATGACCTGGGCGACAGGACGCGCCTGCTGTTGGCCTCGGCTACAAACGAGGTGATTGCGGGTGCTCATGGTGGCATAATAACTCTAACGCTGAAGGCCGACGAGGACTTCCGTGGCGACGACATCGTGCTCAGCAACATAATCTGTACGAGTCCCGATGCCGCTACAGCACGACCCAATGACTACGTGATGCACCTTGGAGGTGACGCTACGGGCATTGCGGAGGTTGCAAATGGAACGTCGAAGAAGGAGGTCTCTGCCTACGACTTGTCAGGCAGACGCATAGGCACTTCTGTCAAGAAGAAAGGAGTGTACATCGTTGGCGGACGGAAGGTTGTTAAGTAAACAACGGATTACACTGATTCAACGGATTAATATTAACAACGAATTATACGAATCTTATGAAGACGAGAAAGATTAAGCAGATAATAATGGCAGTGGTGGCTTTGATGGCACTGCTGCCAATGAGGAGCATGGCAGCCTCGGCCACCCTGTCGATAGAGGACTTCACCATCAAGGGCGGTGAGACTAAGACAATGCTCATCGATGTGAACAACGCTGACATGCAGGTGACACTGGTGCAGTTCGACATGCGCCTGCCGCAGGGGCTGTCGGTGGCTATGAAAGACGGCGACTACGCTATTGACATAGCTGGGCGCACCACGTATAAAAAACACTCCGTCAGCGTCAACCTGATTGACGGCCTGTTGCGCGTGATGCTACATTCAAGCAACAGGGAAGTACTCAGTGGCACAAGTGGTGCCGTGCTCGGCGTCACTCTTACTGCAGCCTCCGGCTTCAGCGGCGGCAAAATACAGTTGGAGAACATAAAGATTGTGGCTCCCGACGCAAGTGCTACGACAAGCAAGCCTGGCACATATATATATAATGTGTCGGATGCCGTCACCCTGACGGCGAAGAGCTACACCCGCCAGTATGGTGAGGCGAACCCCACGTTTGGCTATGAGGTGACGAGCGGAACAATCACGTCTGGCACACCGACAATAACATGCTCGGCCACGGCGACATCACCCGTGGGTACATACGACATCGTCATTGCAAAGGGTTCGGTGACGAATGGCACGATGAACCTTGTGAAGGGAACGCTGACCATCACCAAGGCTCCGCTGACCATCAGTGCAGGCAGCTACACGAAGGTGGAGGGCGAGGCCAACCCCACATTCACCCCGACCTTCAGCGGATTCAAGAACGGTGAGACGAAGAACGTGCTGACAAAGCAGCCCACCATCACCTGCACGGCCACGACAGCCTCAACACCCGGCAGCTATCCCGTAACCGTCAGCGGTGCCGAGGCCCAGAACTACAGCATCAGCTATGTCAATGGCACACTGACCGTGACGGCAAAAGTCGTACCTGAACCCTACGCTGTGCTAAGCGACGACGGAAAGACCGTGACATTCTACTATGATGGGAAGAAAGCCAGCAGAGGGGGAGTTGGCATCAATAATAGCGACTCAAGTGCTCCCTACGCAACCGCCACAACTGCCGTCATCGATGCTTCGTTTGCCGACTACCGTCCTATCAGTACCGCCTACTGGTTCTACAAATGCTCTTCCTTAACCTCTATCACAGGAATAGATAACCTGCAAACAGACAATGTGACAAGCATGAGCTGCATGTTCTATAAGTGCTCCTGCATGACAAGCCTCAACTTGAGCGGGTTCAAGACCTACAACGTTACAAATATGTCCAACATGTTCTGGGACTGCTCCCGCCTAACGAGTCTCAACGTAAGCGGATGGAGCAACAACAAGGTGACGAGCATGAGCGAAATGTTCAGTGGCTGCTCCAACCTAACGAGTCTTGATGTGAGCGGCTTCAAGACCAATAATGTGACGGCCATGTTACGCATGTTCAATCGCTGCTCCAGCCTGACGAGCCTTGACGTGAGCGGTTTCAAGACCGACAACGTGACGAACATGAGCTACATGTTCAGTGGCTGCTCCAGCCTGACGAGCCTTGACGTGAGCGGCTTCAATACCGACAACGTAAAGGACATGAGCGGCATGTTCAGTGGCTGCTCTGGTTTGACAAGCATTGAAGTGAGCGGATTCAAGACTGACAACGTAAAGGACATGAGCGGCATGTTCAGTGGCTGCTCTGGTTTGACAAGCATTGAAGTGAGCGGATTCAGGACCGACAACGTGACAAACATGAGCTACATGTTCTCTTCTTGTTACAGACTGACGAGCCTCGACGTGAGCGGGTTCAAGACTGACAACCTGACGAACATGGGCAGCATGTTCATGTTTTGCTCCAGACTGACGACCCTTGATCTGAGCGGATTCAAGACCGACAAGGTGACGGACATGAGCTACATGTTCTGGGGCTGCCGCAGCCTGACGAGCCTTGACGTGAGTGGATTCAAAACCGACAATGTGACGAACATGAAGAGCATGTTCTATAGATGTTCCGGCCTAACAAGCCTTGACGTGAGCGGATTCAAGACCAACAATGTGACGTACATGAACAACATGTTCTATGGCTGCTCCAGCTTGAAGACGATTTATGCCAGTGAAGAAAATTGGAGCACTGCCAATGTAACATCAGGAAACGATGTGTTCACTAGCTGCACCAGCCTCGTGGGTGGCAATGGTACGAAGTATGATGCAAACCACGTAGGTGTAGATTATGCCTGCATAGACAAGGAAGGACAGCCGGGGTATCTCACTGGCAAGAACAGCACTACTCCCGGCGGTGACGATGAGCCGACAGGAGCCTACGTCGTACAGGATGGTAGCACGCTGACGTTCTATTATGACGATGAGAGAGACAGTCGGACGGGTATTGTATATAGTTTGAAGCAAAAATATGAGGGCGGACCAGTTCTTATAATTAATAGCAGTAGAAAGAATGCTCCATCCCCATCCAACCAATTCACAAATGACTTCCCTGAATGGACAAGCTCAACAAGCATTACCAAGGTGGTGTTCGACGATTCCTTTGCAAATTACACTCCAACAAGCACTGCTTACTGGTTCTTTAATATGAGCGAGCTTACAGAGGTTGAGCACATCGGTAATCTGAATACGGAGCAGGTAGTTGATATGAAATATATGTTTTACGAATGTTATAAGTTGAAGACTTTGAATCTGGGAGATTTCAAGACCGAAAACGTGACAGACATGTGCTGCATGTTCAATTACTGCTCCAGCCTGACAGAATTGAACGTCAGTAGTTTTAACACAGCAAACGTAACCTCTATGCGATTCATGTTTGCAGGCTGCGGCAGCCTTACCGATATTGATGTTAGCGGATTTGAGACAGCCAATGTTACGGATATGACTTTTATGTTCCAGAATTGCAGCAAATTAGAAACTCTTGACTTGAGGAGTTTCGTTGTGCAGAAGGTAACGCGTTTTGACAAGATGTTCTCTGGCTGCACGTCGCTGAAGACCATCTATGCCAACACCGACTGGAAGAATCAGGAAAGCACTTCCACAAGCATGTTTGCAGGTTGCACCAGCCTTGTTGGCGGCAATGGGACAGTGTATGATGCCAACAACATTGAGCTTAGCTACGCCCATGTTGATGGCACTGGCGGCCCAGGCTACTTCACCTACAAGAATGGCAGCAATATCAATTACACCGGTGGCACTATGGCCTACGCCGTACTGAATAGCGGAACGCTCACGTTCTACTATGATGACAAGCTACGGTCGCGCAGTGGGACGCTGTTTGAGGTAAAGGAGAAGGGCTATACCAAGAGCCAGACAGGGTCGAGGGGCAAACCCGACTGGTACTCCTATCGCAGCAGCATCACAAAGGCTGTGTTCGACACAACGTTTGTTCATTTCATGCCTAAGGAGACCAATGGCTGGTTCTATGACCACTCAAAGCTCACCTCTGTCGAGGGGCTGGAAAACCTGAACACCTCTGAGGTGACCAGCATGTGGGGCATGTTCCGTTTCTGCGACAAGCTAAAAAGCCTCGACGTGAGCCACTTTGACACCAGCAAGGTGACGGACATGAGCTTCATGTTCTGTTACTGCGAAAACCTCAGTAGTCTTGACGTTACCAACTTCAATACGGAGAATGTAACCATGATGGAACACATGTTCCACACCATACCAGTAACCGAACTGGACCTGAGCAATTTCAACACTGCCAAGGTAACCGACATGAACACCATGTTCAGCATGTGCAAGAACCTGACAACCATCTATGCCAGCAGTCTGTGGAGCAAGGAAATGGTGAACAAAAGTATCGGCATGTTCAGCAATTGTAATGCCCTCGTCGGTGGCCAGGGCACCAAGATCACATCTCAGCATACCGACAAGGAGTATGCCATCATTGACGGCGGCTCTGCTAATCCCGGCTATCTCACTGAGAGAGGTGCAACAATAATACCTGTAGTTCGAGAAGCATACGCCGCATTAAGCGACGACGGAAAGACCGTAACATTCTACTATGATGGCAACAAAGCCAGCAGAGGAGGGCTAGATATTAACAGCAGACAACAATACCCCTCTTATAGCTCTGCGACAACTGCCGTCATAGATGCTTCATTTGCCGACTACCGTCCCACCAGCACCGCCTACTGGTTCTGCAAATGTTTATCACTAACTACCATCACAGGAATGGAGAACCTGCATACCGACAACGTGACGAACATGTATCGAATGTTCTATCGTTGCACCAGCCTGACGAGCCTTGACCTGAGCGGATTCAAGACCGACAATGTGACGGACATGAGTTGGATGTTTTATGACTGCGCGAGTCTGATAAACCTTGACCTTAACAGCTTCAATACCAGCAATGTGACGGACATGCTCAGCATGTTCTCTTGCTGCTCTAAGCTGGAGAGCCTTGACGTGAGCGGATTCAAGACCGATAATGTGACAATTATTAGAGGCATGTTCAATGGCTGCTCTAATCTGACGAGCCTTGACGTGAGCGGATTTAGGACCGACAAAGTGACAAGTATGGTCAACATGTTCCGTGGTTGTTCTAAGCTGACGAGCCTTGACGTGAGCGGATTCAAGACGGACAATGTGACGGACATGAGCGAAATGTTCTCTGGTTGCAAAAGCCTTACGAGTCTCAATGTAAGCGGATTCAAGACGGACAATGTGACGAACATGACCGAAATGTTCCATGGCTGCTCTAAACTGGCGATCCTTGACGTGAGCGGTTTCAAGACCGACAACGTGACGAACATGAGTTATATGTTCAATGGCTGTTCAAGCCTGACAAGCCTTGACGTGAGCGGTTTCAAGACCGATAGCGTGTTGAACATGGGCGGCATGTTCGGTGGCTGCTCCGGGCTGAAGAGCCTTGACGTGAGCGGATTCAAGACAGACAACGTGACGAACATGGGCAGCATGTTCTCTAACTGTTCCGGCCTAACAAGCCTTGACGTGAGCGGATTCAAGACCGACAAGGTGACGGACATGAGCTACATTTTCTGGGGCTGCTCCAAGCTGACGAGCCTTGACTTAAGCGGATTAAATACCGGCAACGTGACGGACATGGGCTACATGTTCAAAGACTGCTCCAGCTTGACGAGCCTTGACGTGAGCGGATTCAAGACCGACAAAGTGACGGACATGAGATACATGTTCTATGGATGCTCTAATCTGACGAGCCTTGACGTGAGCGGACTCAGGACCGACAACGTGACGGACATGAGCTATATGTTCAGAGGGTGCTCCAGCCTGACGAGCCTTGACCTAAGCGGGTTCAAGACCGACAATGTGACGAGAATGGAAAATATGTTCTATGGCTGCTCCAGCTTGAAGACAATTTATGCCAGTGAGGAGAATTGGAGCACAGCCAAGGTAACATCTTTTGGCGGCAGCGCCATGTTCACTGGCTGCACCAGCCTCGTTGGTGGCAATGGCACGAGGTTCGACGCATACCATGTAGGCGTGGAGTATGCATGTATCGATGGCGTGGCAGACCAGCCAGGTTATTTAACAGAATCAGGAGCAGAACCTTGGATAAAGGAACCATACGCTGTGTTAAGTGACGAAGGGAAGACAGTGACTTTCTACTATGACGAGAACAAAGCCAGTAGAGGGGGAGTAGACATTAATAACAATTCTAATATGTCTTATAAGACTGCCACAACTGCAATTATCGATGCTTCGTTTGTAGACTACCGCCCTACCAGCACTGCCGATTGGTTCCACCACTGTTCTTCACTGACCACCATCGCCGGAATAGAGAACCTGCAAACAGACAACGTGACGTACATGAGCGGCATGTTCTCTGGCTGCTCTAAGCTGACCAGCCTTGACGTGAGTGGATTCAAGACCGACAAGGTGGAATACATGAGCTTCATGTTCTCTGGCTGCTCCAGCCTTACGAGTCTTGACCTGAGTGGATTCAAGACCGACAAAGTGAAGAACATGAACTGCATGTTCGTTTCCTGCTCTGGCTTGAAGACGATTTATGCCAGTGAGGAGAATTGGAGCACAGCCAATGTAACCTCAGGGAGCAGCATGTTCTCCGGTTGTACCAGCCTCGTTGGTGGCAACGGCACTAAGTACGATGAAAACCATGTGGACAAGGAGTATGCCTGCATAGACAAGGACGGACAGCCGGGGTATCTGACGGAGAAGAGGAAGAGCTTGACGCCGTCAAGTGGAGAAGAAGAGGTTTACGACGATGATGGCAAGTACGATAACTTGGACGGCAACGTGATAGGGAACATACTCTATAGCATCGACCCCACCGATGGCGGCTACAACAAGAGTGAGGGCTGCATAGAGGTGACGAAGCCGACGAGCGATGATGATATGGACGCCATTGCGGGCAAGGACCCGTTTGGTGAGGACGTGCGCAACAACTTCACGGGCATCATCTTCATGGTGAGCGCTGGCAAGGGAACCATCAAGGTGAACGCCGAGACCACGGGAGGCATGCTGCTGAAGGTGAAGATCGGCAATGCCGAGCCTACGGAGATGGAGCTTGACGGCAAGCTGAAAGCCACGTTCCACTACAACGTCACGAAGCCTACCTACGTGTATATCTACGCCAGCTACAGCGGTGCGGCCTCCGCACGCGGCAACGGCGAGGAGCCGAGCCTGAAGATCTACGGCATTGAGTGGAAGCAGGATGCGGGTACACCGACGGACATCGATAGCCTCACCACTAACCCCTCACCAAAGGACGAGGGGAGTGTATACACCCTCGGCGGCCAGCGCATAGATGCGCTACCTAAGAAGAAGGGGGTGTATATCCGCGGCGGAAAGAAGTTTGTGAGGTAATCTATAGGAAGACGATGCCAGAGGCATCAGATAGGAGTAGCCAGCCATACAGCCGTGCCAGAGGTACGGCGAAATGGCTGGTGAGACGGTGGTGGTAACGGGCGTGCCGTAGGTACGCGACAATACGCGGTGTTTGTCGCGTACCTAAAGGCACGCCTTTTCCTTGCACCTTCATACCAGCCATTTCGCCATACCTACGGCATGGCTGTATGGCTGGCTACTCCTATCATGCCCCTCTGGGGCATTTGGCTGCTCGCGGAGTGGCGGGCGAGGGCGCCCGCGTTCCAGTGTAAGAGTTGGCACAGATAAGTTGTACAAGTTGTCATAGTTGTCGTTAACATCCCCTCATAAAAACGGCGTAAAACATTTTCATGGAAATATGCAACATAAATATTTGGGACATTGGCGGAAATTCTGTAACTTTGCAAGCGTTTTGAGGTTATGAGGTTTTGAGTTTATTAGTTTGAAGATTATATGAAAAGAATTATTACTTCTATTGTTGCAGTAGCGGCCTGCACCGCCATTGAAGCCGCCACCATCACGCTGACAGTGAACAACACCCGTATGCAGAAGATTACCGGCTTTGGTGCTGCCTGTTGCGACGGAGCGATGTGCCCATACGGCGACGATACAACGCCGGTGAAACTGCTTTACGGCCCCACGTCGAAGATTGGACTGAACATAATGCGCATGGAGATCTCGCCGAACTTCAAGGGTGACGTGACCGCGGCCGACGTAGGCTGGGACACGCCCTACGACTGGAAAGGCTCGCTACCTTCGGCTAAGATTGTGAAACAGCGTGGCGGCATTGTCTTCGGCACACCCTGGTCGCCCCCTGGCACCTACAAGACTAACGGCACTGCTCAGGGCGGCAATGCTGAAGACCAAGGCTACAAAAAGGGCAAGCTGAAGGATGACTGCTACGAGAAGTTCTTCCCCTGGCTGAACACCTTCCTGTCTTACATGAAGAAGAATGGGGTGAACGTTGATGCCGTGTCCATTCAGAACGAGCCCGACTGGTGGGTAAGCTATTCGGGATGCCTCTATGACCCTGAGGACTTGGTGAGGCTTGTGAAGAACTATGCCTACCTGCTGGACCGGGAGACGTACGCAGGAGTGAAGCTTATCAGCGGCGAGAGCCTTGGCTTCACACAGAACTACACCGACCCGCTGATGAAGGACGAGACGTGCCGAGAGCAGATAGACATAGTGGCGGGCCACCTCTACGGCCATGCTCCCCTTGACTACATGAAGAAATCGGCTGTACTACCTACGAAGTACGGCAAGGAGGTATGGATGACGGAACATTCGTCGTACGACAACATAGAAAGCCTGCCCGACTGGCACCATCAGCTACTCTTTGCCGAGGAGCTTAACGAGTGCATGCTGGCGGGATGCACAGGATATATTTATTGGTATATGCGCGCGCATTGGGCCTTCGTGGGTACTGGTGAGGCAAAATACAACTCCGGCGGCATAAAGAACATAAAGAACCGGCTGCTGCCCCGTGCATACGTGATGTCTCACTTCTCGAAGCACGTCACTGGCTCCACGCGCCTTACCACCTCACGCGACATGACATCGGGAAAGGAAGCCGCAGCCGAGTATTCGGCATACATCAAGGGCGACTCGCTGATAGTGATGGCCATCGACACCACTCAGTATGGCCACAACCTGAAACTGGTACTGCCCTACAGCGTGAAGAGCGGAACACACCTGTTGTCGACAGGCAACGAGACGGAGAACCTCTGTCAGGAGAAGCCCATAACCATTGACGAGCCTGCGAGCGAGGTGATTGTAGAGATGCCTGCCCGCAGCCTGAATACGTATATCTTCACCATCGACGACGGCAATGCGGCTATTGAAGACATAAATGTTACGGGCATTGACGGTCCCAAGACTTATTACGACCTGCACGGACGGCGCATGGACAATCCCCACGGGCTGTTTGTCGAGAGGAGTGCCGACGGCAGCACGAGAATACGCTTCGCTAAAGTGATTGACAAACGATAAAACGACAAAAAGATATGGCTCTGATAAAATCGTACAGAGGTCTGACTCCGCGCTGGGGTCGCGACTGCTACTTCAGTGAGAATGCTACCATAGTGGGCGATGTCACGATGGGTGACGAGTGCTCTATATGGTTCAATGCCGTGGTTCGAGGCGACGTGGCTCCGATAACCATCGGCGACCGCACCAATGTGCAGGACGGCTCGTGCGTGCATGTGACCCACGACACCGGCCCTACGCACATAGGCAGCGACGTGACCATAGGCCACAACGTTACCGTTCACGCCTGCACCATTCACGACGGTGCCCTGATAGGCATGGGCAGCACGCTGCTCGACGGTTGTGAGATTGGCGAGGGAGCCATAGTGGCTGCTGGAGCCTTGGTGCTGCAGAACACCAAGATTCCGCCCCATGAGATATGGGGCGGCGTGCCTGCCAAATACCTGAAGCCTACGCGCCCCGGCCAGACTGACAATGCTGCACACTATGTGGAGTATGCGCGGCACTACAGGTAGGTTTAGTAGGTGTGGTAGGTGTGGTAGGTTTAGTAGGTGTGGTAGGTTTAGTAGGTGTGGTAGGTGTTATAGTAGAGGTGGCAGTTCGTAGAGGCGGTTGCTGTTCGAACCCTTGATAAGTATGTAGCGGTTGCGGGGCTGCTCGGCGGCGATGGCCGCCTTGACCTCGTCGACATCGGCAAACAGACGGTAGGGGTGGTTGACGGCAGCGAACTCACTGCCCACGAGCCACACGTCGTCGATGCCGGATTTTTGCAGCTCGTCTACCAGCTTCTGGTGCTCTCTTTCCGATGACTTCCCCAGTTCGCCCATCTGTCCGAGTATTACCATCTTCGGTTGTACGTCCATGAGAATGAAGTTGGTAAGTGCTGCGCGCATCGACGTCGGGTTGGCGTTGTAGGCGTCCACTATCAGGTGGTTGCTCTCAGTGATGGTAAGCTGCGAGCGGTTGTTCGACGGCTTATACTCGGTGAGTGCAGCGTTGATGTCGGCAGGGCTTACGGCGAAGTTAAGTCCCACGGCGATGGCAGCGAGCAGATTGTCTACGTTGTACATTCCTATGAGTTGTGTCTGCACGTCGTACCATACGGGCTTCTTGCCGCGCTCTTCGAGGTTGCTGTCCGACTCTCGCCATCGGAACAACACGTATGGGTTGCACGACAGGAACTCGCCCACTGTGCATCCGTCGGTGTTCTCACAGTATTGGGAATACGGGGCAACCCAGACGTTGTCGGGAAGGATGTCGAGAAGCTTCTCGTTGTCGGCATTGAGAAAGACAAGGCTCTCTCCGCGCTTGGCCAAATAGTCGTAAAGCTCGCCCTTGGTCTTCAACACATTCTTCAGCGAACCGAAGCCCGACAAGTGAGCGCGGCCCACGTTGGTGATTATTCCGCATGTAGGCTCGGCGGTCTCCGCCAATGTGCGTATGTCGCCGGGATGGCTTGCACCCATCTCTATCACGGCAATGTCGTGTTCGGCGGTGAGGCGGAAGAGGGTCTTGGGCACACCCACGTCGTTGTTGAAGTTGCCCTGGGTGAACAGCACGTTATAGTTTTTCGACAGCACGGCGGCGACAAGCTCCTTGGTGGTGGTCTTGCCATTGGTGCCGGTAATGGCTATCACGGGTATGTCGAACTGCCGGCGGTGCTCACGGGCCAGGTCCTTGTAGGTCTGCAGGGTGTCGGAGACAAGGATGAGGCGCGAGGCTACCGACTCTGGGTCGCCCTTGTCGCCGGAGAGTTCGGGGATGGCGGGGTCGTCGACCACGGCGTAGGCGCATCCGCGCTGGAGGGCATCCACGGCGAACTTGTTTCCGTCGAACTTATCACCCTTAAGGGCAATGAAAATGCTCCCCTTTGGGCAGTCGCGGCTGTCGGTGGTGATGCATGGGTGCTCACGGTAGAGCTGGTAGAGTTGTTTTATTGTCATTGTGGTGGGGTAGGTTTGGTAGGTTTGGTAGGTTTAGTAGGTTTGGTAGGTTTGGTAGGTTTTGAAGTATTTCAGGCAGACGTCGCGCCACTCGCAGGCGTTGTCAAGCTGGTGCTGTAGGCGCTCGTCAACCTCTTGCCAGCGCTGCTCGTCGATGATGCCCTTGGCTTCTTGCCAGATGTTGCAGAAGTCCTCAACCTCGCTGACGCCACGCTGGTAGCGATACTGCAGCTCTTCCCAGAGTGTGCGCCCGCTGTTGGTGCGGTAAGTCCAGGGCACGTGGTGGAACCAGAGCAGATAGCGCTCCGGGCAGGTTGACAAGTCGTCGTAGAGCGAACAGTAGGGCTCGTTGTATTGTGCCGTTGCGTTGGTGCCGCTATGTGAGCGGTTGAACCCTATGCCCTCCTTGTCTGCCTTGTGGTAGTAAACGGGGCACCACTCTATAGGGTAGTTGGCCTTGAAGCCGTCAGGCTCTGGGCCGTAGTGGTGGTCGAACTTGAATATGTGGTGCAGTCCGAGGGGCATCATATAGTCCACGCACGCCTCGCGTGAGCGCAGCATCATGCTTAATATAGGTGAGAGATTGCCCTGCTGGCCGAAGGTGGCCGAAAGCCATTCCGTGGCAATCTCCTCGGACTTGAGCATGGGGTTCCACGCCAAGCGTCCGAAGGCGTACCAGTTGGCTTGGGCGAAGTGGTGTCCACACCAGTTGCGGTCGAGGCCTATGTTGGCCACTCCGGCAATGCCTACGAGTCTCTTGGGCTGCACGAATGAGAAGAACTCGCGCCACATTGGTGCCAGGTAGACCAGGTGCTCCGACTGTCCGAGGTACTCCTGTGTGATTTGCAGCTCGGCCATCTGTGGTGTCTGCACCATCTGGTCGAAGATGGGAGCGTAAGGCTCTCGTGGCTGGAAGTCGAGCGGGCCGTTCTTCGACTGCAGTATGACGTTGCTTAGGAACTTGCCGTCGTCGGGCTTGAATTCCGACACTGCCTGCTTCACACGGTCCTCGCCCTTATGCTTGGCTCCATAGACGAACGAGCGCCAGATGATAATGCCGCCGTAGGGAGCCACAGCGCGGGCCAGCATGTTGGCACCGTCGGAGTGGGAGCGGTCGTAGTCGCCAGGGCCTGGCTGTCCCTCGGAGTTGGCCTTGACAAGGAAGCCTCCGAAGTCTGGTATTAGCTTGTAAATTTCCTTTGCCTTAGCCTTCCACCATGCAGCCACCTTCGGGTTCAGCGGGTCGGCGGTCTTCAGGCCTCCCAAGGCCATTGGCGATGCGAAGTTCACGGAGAGGTAGGTGCGTATGCCATAGGGGCGCAGTATGTCGGCAATCATCTTCACCTGGGCCAGATAGTTTGCCGAGAGCATCTTCGGCGATGCGTTGACATTGTTGAGAACAGAGCCGTTGATGCCTATTGATGCGCATGCACGGGCATACTCCCTGACAAGTGAGGGATTGGCTTCCGCCCCGTCGTTGCTCCAGAAAATGCTCTTGCCGGCATATCCTCGCTCTATGGTGCCGTCAAGGTTGTCCCAGTGGTTAAGTATTCTCAGCTTGAAGAATGGTTGGGAACTTTGCTTCTCACCCCTCAGCAGGGCGTAGGCTCCATAGAGCAGTCCACGCTCGGTCTTGGCGCGCAGCGTGCTGCCGCCGTCCTCTATGCAGTAGCCTTCGTCGGAGGGCATGGTGGGGTCGATCACCAAGTTCACAGTCTCGCCTTGATAGAAGTTGCGCAGCTCTTGTGCGGCTATGCACTCCTGTCCTGTTACTCGTGCCTTGCGCACAGTGTCGTAGCGCAGCCACAGCCGGCTGCCGTCTTCAGCTGAGGCGATGCCGGCCACGAACAGTGCCAGCAGAGTCAGCATACCTTTCTTTATTTTAGTGTTCATTTTGAGGTTATGAGGTTTTGAGGTTATTGCATAATATTCTGTGCGCCACCAGCGTTTACCTGCTGTGTGCTTCCACCCCGGCAAGCAGTGCAAGTATGGATGCATTCCAGTTGATGGCTATCTCGTTGCTGGCATACGACGGCATGACATCGGAGTACGACTCGTCGGGCTGCTTGGATGGGTAGGCCTTCACCTCGGCAATGTCCTGCTGTGCAGGGTTGGGGCCGCCTATGAGCAGTCCGGGATAGGGTGCCGCAATGCCGTCGGCCTCGGAGAGGCGGTGGTGTGGATGCTGCGGACTGCGGTTGCCGAAGCCGGTAATGTAGCAGTAACCGGTGGCATTGCGACCGAGCACGTAGTCGGCATTGTGCTGTGCTGCGGCAAGGTAGCGCTTGTCGCCGGTCATGCTGTAGGCGTAGAGCATTGTCATTCCGTTGGCGCCGAAGGTCTCTGCCAGACAACCCCATCCGTAGTCGCGGGGAGCGTTGCCGCACGACGTATGGAACGACGATGTAGGCATTGTGGCCAAAAGGCTGTCGCAGTGGGAGAGCAGGAGAGGAGAGAGCTGGGCTGTAAGAGGTGTAGAGCGGGTTACAGCCTCGTAGATGCCAAGTGCTGCAACGTTGCCCCACGTGGGCGGCGAGAAGCGCTGCGGCCGGTTGTTGGCTGCCACTTCGGCAAAAGTCTTGTCGGTGGTGAGCAGCAGCAACTCAGTGGCTGCCCAGAACCACTCGTCGGAAAGCCCCCCGTCGCCATATTCGCCGGTATTGATGGCCGGCTTGTATTGTCCGTTCATGGCTGCCTGGCGGTAGTAGACTTTCGGGTTGCGCACTGCCCATCCGTAGGCAGCCAATGCCGCCCGTGCCGCCTGCTGGGCAAAGTCGGGATAGTCGGTGTTGCCTTGGTAGATGCGGGCGGCCTGTGCCATGACGGCAGCGAAGTCGAGGGTGGCGGCAGTGCTCTTCTGCACCACGTAGCGCTGCTGGTGGCAGTCGGCAGGCATGACGAACGCCTCGAAGTTGGGAGTTGTGAGCTTATGGTAGACGCCGCCGTCGTAAGGGTCTTGCATGGTGAGCATCCAGCGGAGGTTGTAGTACAGTTCGTCGAGAAGGTCGGCGGTGGAGTTGCTGCTTTCGGGAATGTTGGTGCTGAGGCCGTCGTAGAACTCTTTGTTCTGCTCATAGCTGCAGAGCATCACGCCGATGGAGAAGGCCGAGTTGACAATGTATTTGTTGTAGTCGCCGGCGTCGTACCATCCTCCGGGCGAGCTGATGACGGCGCCCTCAGGTCGTCCCGGCGACACTGCCGACGAGTGTATGCAGACCAGAGTGTCAGGATGGCCGCAGGGTCTGGCATAGTCGCCACCGTAGCGTTTGTCAATGGCAATGCCAGAGCGCGTCAGGTAGAAAGCTTTTAGTGTGGCAGTGGCCACCTTGCGCAGGGCGCTCTCGCCAATGGTTACAATGGCGGTATGCTTACCGCTCCTGAGCGTGTATGTGCCAGGCTTGGCAAGACTGCTGAAGTCTACTATTGAGCGCTTCTTCTTCGACCACGGCGAAACAGACGTACGTACGGCCTTTGCCTTAGCCACGCTCTTCCCCGTAGCGTTGTCAACAATTGTCAGAGTGCTTCCTGAGCCTTCCACCACGGCAATCTTTTCCTGGTTAGGATACATGCCTACCTGATTTACCCGTATTTGCGAATGGGTTTGTACTGTCGCGGCAATGGCGACTGCAAGTGTCACTAAGACTTTCTTTTTCATAATCATCACGAATAGTATGCAATCAGGGTGCAAAGATAAACAAAAAAAACGGGAATAACGTCTCATGCAAGCGATAATTTACAAAAAGAAAAGCATTTGTGACATGACCAAACAGTAAGACGGCGGAAAAGATGTATCTTTGTGCCGCAATTGTTTATTCACATAAAGAAAACCTACGTTATGAAGCGCTTCCTTTTATCTGCTACTGCCGCTTGCTGTGTCATAATGACCATTGCGCAGACATTTCCCTATCAAAACCCTAACCTAAGTGCCCGGGAGCGGGCCAAGGATTTGTGCTCACGCTTGACACTGGAAGAGAAAGCAAAGCTGATGCTCGACGAGAGTCCCGCCATTCCACGCTTGGGCATCAAGAAGTTCTTCTGGTGGAGCGAGGCCCTGCATGGTGCCGCCAACCAGGGCAACGTCACCGTGTTTCCCGAGCCTATAGCCATGGCGTCGTCGTTCAACCCCGACTTGCTTTACAAGTGCTTCGACGTGGCCTCTACCGAGTTCCGCGCCCAGTACAACGAGCGCATGCAGCGTGGCAGCGGCGAAGACGAGAAATTCCACAGCCTATCTGTATGGACCCCCAACGTGAACATATTCCGCGACCCGCGATGGGGTAGGGGGCAGGAGACCTACGGCGAAGACCCCTACCTTACCTCTGTCATGGGTACGCAGGTGGTCAGGGGCCTGCAAGGGCCTGAGGACGCGAAGTACCGTAAGCTCTGGGCCTGTGCCAAGCACTATGCCGTGCACAGCGGCCCGGAGTACACCCGCCACTCGGCCAACCTGACCAACGTGACGCCCCGTGACATGTGGGAGACCTACATGCCGGCATTCAAGACACTGGTGCAGGATGCCAAGGTCCGCGAGGTGATGTGCGCCTATCAGCGCCTTGACGACGATCCCTGCTGTGGCTCACAGCGCCTGCTGCAGACCATTCTCCGAGATGAGTGGGGCTTCCAGTACCTGGTGGTGAGCGACTGCGGCGCTGTCAGCGACTTTTACGAGTCGCACAAGTCATCATCGACACCCGTCCACGCCTCGGCCAAGGCCACCATAGCTGGCACCGACGTGGAGTGCGGCTACGACTACGCCTACCGCAGCATTCCCGAAGCCGTGAATCGCGGCTTCATCACTGAGGCCGAGGTTGACAAACATGTCATCCGCCTGTTGGAGGGGCGCTTCGACTTAGGCGAGATGGACGACCCGTCGCTCGTGGAGTGGTCGAAGATTCCATATTCGGCCATGTCTACCAAGGCATCGGCGCAGTTGTCGCTCGACATGTCACGGCAGACCATAGTGCTGTTGCAGAACAAGAACAACATACTGCCCCTCGCAAAGGGAAAGGAGAAGATTGCCGTCATAGGCCCCAATGCCGACAATGCCCCGATGATGTGGGGCAACTATAACGGCATGCCCAACCACACTGTCACCATGCTCGACGGCATCAAGGCCAAGCAAAAGAAACTCTACTATGCCAAGGGCTGCGACCTGACCTACGACAAGGTGCAGGACTGCCTGCTCGCCTCGCAATGCAGCTTCGAGGGCAAGAAAGGCATGAAGGGCACGTTCTGGAACAACCGCAACATGGAGGGCAAGCCCGTTACCACACAGTATTACACCCAGCCATTAGCCGTCACCACCGCCGGCATGCACAACTTCGCCCCCGGAGTTCAGCTTGAGGACTTTGCGGCCAAGTACGAGACAGTCTTCACGCCGCAGGAGCCGGGCGAGTATGTTGTCAACGTGGAGGGCTGCGGACATTTTGAACTCTACATCAACGGTGAACAGAAATTCCGCCACCACATCTGGCGCACCACGCCCAACCTTGTCACCATACAGGCCGAAAAGGGAAAGAGCTACAACATTGAGGTGCGCTTTGCACACATCCACACATACAATGCCAATCTGTCCATCAACATTGCCAAGGAATACCCCATTGACTACCAGCAGACCATAGCCCAGCTGCAGGGCATTGATAAGGTTGTCTTCGTGGGCGGCATATCGCCAGCCTTAGAAGGCGAGGAGATGCCCGTAGACATCGACGGCTTCAAGGGCGGCGACCGCACCCACATTGAGTTGCCCGCCGTCCAGCGCAAATTCCTTAAGGCACTGAAGGATGCTGGAAAGACCATCATCTTCGTCTGCTGCTCAGGCTCATGCATTGCCCTGCAGCCCGAGACGGAGACCTGCGATGCCATAGTGCAGGCATGGTATGCCGGTCAGGAGGGTGGTACTGCCGTGGCCGACGTGCTCTTCGGCGACTATAATCCTACGGGAAAACTGCCGGTAACATTCTACAAGACGAGCAGCCAGCTGCCCGACTATGAGGACTACTCGATGAAGGGGCGCACCTACCGTTACTTCGACGACGCCCTCTTCCCCTTCGGCTACGGCTTGAGCTACACGCAGTTCGAGCTGGGCGATGCCACTGTGACTGGAACCCCTGGATCTCCGGGATTTACCTTGGCCATACCTGTTAAGAATATTGGGAAACGCAATGGTGCCGAGATTGTTCAGGTCTATATCCGTGACCTCTCCGACAATGAAGGTCCGCTGAAGTCGTTGCGTGCCTTCCAGCGTGTCGATGTGAAAGCCGGACAGACTGTCACTGCTCAGTTGCCGCTCACCCGCAAGTCGTTCGAGTTCTGGGACCCTGAAACCAACAGCATGCGCGTGAAGCCCGGCAAGTACGAAATCCTTGTAGGCACCAGCTCCGACGACAAGGACCTGAAGAAGCAAACCATTACTATATTATAAATAAGGTGGGGCATGTAGATTCCCACGAAAGACGATTAGTACAACCATGATGAAAAAGATTTGTTCGCTGTGTGTGGCATTACTCGCCACCATTACCTTGGCGCATGCCGCCGAACCGTTTGTCAGCTTTACGCCCGTTGAGGGTGCGCTGACACTGAGCAAGGCTGTCATAGGCTATAGCCCCGAAGACTACGAGGGCGTGAAGATTGCCATTGCCAGTCTCAAGGCCGACATGAAGAATGTGCTCGGCATAGAACCCGAAGAGACCACTACCGTTGGCAGGACGCTCAGCGGCTCAGCCGTAGAGAAGAGAGTAAACCCCACCATAGTCATCGGCACTGTCGGCAAGAACAAGTACATAGACCGCCTGAAGCTCCAGGGGCTGAAAGGCAAGCGTGAGAAATACATCATCACCACTGTTGACAACCAGCTGATAATTGCCGGCAGCGACCGCCGGGGCACCATCTACGGCATCTATGAGCTGAGCCGCCAGCTGGGCGTGTCGCCCTGGTACTGGTGGGCCGATGTGCCTGTTGCCAAGCACACAGAGGCATACGTCCAGCCAGGTATCTATACCGACGGCGAGCCTGCCGTTGAGTTCCGCGGCATCTTCCTCAACGACGAGGCCCCCTGCCTTACCAGCTGGGTGAAGAACACGTGGGGCACCAACTACGGCGACCACCGCTTCTATGAGAAAGTGTTCGAACTGATTCTCCGCCTGAAGGGCAACATGATGTGGCCCGCCATGTGGGGCTGGGCCTTCTATGCCGACGACCCCGAGAATGGCAAGACCGCCGACAGGATGGGCGTTATGATGGGCACCTCGCACCACGAGCCTATGGCCCGCAACCATCAGGAGTATGCCCGCCACCGTAAGGAGTGGGGAGCCTGGAACTACGAGACGAACCAGGCAAAGCTCGACCAGTTCTTCCGCGAGGGCATCGAGCGCATGAACGGCACCGAGGACATAGTGACCATAGGCATGCGTGGCGACGGCGACGAGGCCATGAGCGACAAGGCCGACACCAAGCTGATGGAGCGCATCATCACCAACCAGCGAAAGATTATCAAGGACGTAACACGCAAGCCGGCAGAGAAAACCACGCAGGTGTGGGCATTATATAAAGAGGTGCAGGACTACTACGACGCCGGACTTCAGGTGCCCGACGACGTGATGATTCTCATTAGCGACGACAACTGGGGCGACATACGCCGCGTGCCCGTCACAGAGAAGGAACGGAGCCGCAAGGGCGGCTGGGGCATCTACTACCATGTGGACTACGTGGGTGCCCCCCGCAACACCAAGTGGATTAACGTCACGCAGACGCAGCAGATGTTCGAGCAGCTATCGCTGGCCTACGACTTCGGCATCCAGCGCATGTGGATTCTCAACGTCGGCGACCTGAAGCCGATGGAGTACCCCATTCAGCTGTTCATGGACATGGCCTGGAACCCGAAGGAGTACACTCAGCAGACGGTCGCCGACCACACCCGCCGCTTCTTTGCAAGTGTGCTCAGCAGTTCTGCCGCCGAGGAAGCTGCCTACATATACAACCAGAACTGCAAGTACATGGCGCGCGTGACACCAGAGATGCTCGATGCCAACACCTACAACGTGGAGACGGGCGAATGGCGGCAGGTGGCCGACGACTACGCCCGCCTGGAGCGCCGCGCTATGCACCTCTACGACGAGATTCCCGCCGAGGCCCGCGACTTCTTCCGCCAGCTCATTCTCTTCCCTGTGCAGGCCATGGCCAATCTCTACGATATGTACTACGCTCAGGCCATGAACCAGTACTTAGCCAAGTCGGGCAACCCCGATGCCAACGAGTGGGCAGCCCAGGTGAAACGATGTTTCGAGCGCGACTCCGCGCTCTGCCGCCATTACAACAAGGAGATGGCCGGTGGCAAGTGGGACGGCATGATGACGCAGAAGCACATAGGCTACCGTTCGTGGAACGACAACTTCCCCAAGGACATGCTCCCCCGCACAACCGCAGTGCCCGTTGGTTCTGCCAACGGGGGCGGCTACACCTTCACCCCCAGCAACGGCTACGTCGCCATCGAGGCCGAGCACTACTACAGCACCACAGTCTCCGAGGGCACCCAGTGGACTGTCTATCCCGACTATGGGCGCACGCTCAGCGCCGTCGCCCTGACGCCCTACACTAAGCCCGTAGGCGATGCCTCGCTTACCTACCGCTTCACGCTGCCTGCCGACGCGCCCAAGACGGTGAAGGTTCACGTCATAGTGAAGTCAACCCTCGACTTCCTCAACGTCGGTGGCTTCGAATACTCCGTCAGCCTTGACGGAGGGGAACCGCAGGTTGTCAACTTCAACAAGACGCTCGTCGACCGCCAGCCCTATATGTACTCGGAGTTCTATCCCACCATCGCCCGTCGCATTGTCGAGAAAACGGTGGAACTGCCTGTCGGCAACTCCACCGCCCACGAGCTGACGCTGAAGCCGCGTCACCCCGGCATTGTGTTCGAAAAGATTGTTGTAGACTTCGGCGGCTACAAGCCCTCGTACCTTTTCATGGACGAGTCGGCATACAGCAAGCAGTAACCGAGTTTTATAAGTTTTCTTCGGTTCATGTCTCGTCGAAGAGGCCGGGCTGCATCACATTGCCAGTGTACGGGTTGCGGCCGAAGTGGCGATAGGCCAGCTCTGTGACCATGCGTCCCCTTGGTGTCCGCTTGATAAATCCCTCCATGATGAGGAAAGGCTCGTAGACCTCCTCCACAGTGCCGGAGTCTTCGCCGATGGCGGTGGCTATGGTGGTGAGTCCCACGGGCCCCCCGCGGAACTTGTCGATAATGGTGAGCAGTATCTTGTTGTCAATCTCGTCGAGGCCGTACTGGTCGATGTTGAGGGCAGTGAGAGCCACGCGTGTTATCTTGGTGTCAATGCTTCCGTTGCCCCTCACCTGTGCAAAGTCTCTGACGCGGCGTAGCAGCGCATTGGTTATTCGTGGCGTTCCGCGGCTCCTGCCTGCTATCTCAAGTGCGGCATCTTCGGTTATGGGCACTCCCAAAATGCCTGCCGACCGCTCTACAATCTTCTGCAGCGTCTGCGGGTCGTAGTACTCTAAGTGCATGTTGATGCCGAAGCGCGCGCGCAGTGGTGCGGTAAGCAGTCCGCTGCGTGTGGTTGCACCAACGAGTGTGAAGGGGTTGAGGTCAATCTGTATGGAACGTGCCGACGGCCCTTTGTCTATCATGATGTCGATGCGGTAGTCTTCCATGGCCGAATACAGGTATTCTTCCACTACTGGCGAAAGGCGGTGGATCTCGTCGATGAAGAGCACGTCGTTTTTCTCTAACGATGTGAGTATTCCCGCCAGGTCGCCCGGCTTGTCGAGCACAGGTCCGCTGGTGATCTTGAATCCCACGCTCAACTCGTTGGCAATGATGTTCGACAGCGTGGTCTTTCCCAGACCCGGCGGGCCGTGGAGCAGTGTGTGGTCGAGGGGTTCGCCGCGGTACTTGGCAGCCTCCACAAACACCTGCAGGTTGTCTACCACCTTCTTCTGCCCGCTGAAGTCGCTGAATTTGAGCGGCCTCAGCGCGTTTTCGAAGTCTTTCTCGTTTGTGCTGTATCTCTCCTGTCTTATGTCAAAGTCTTCGTCCATTGAGTTTGTGAGTTT
The DNA here is from genome assembly GCA_017449025.1 of Prevotella sp. Taxonomy (GTDB): domain Bacteria; phylum Bacteroidota; class Bacteroidia; order Bacteroidales; family Bacteroidaceae; genus Prevotella. Next base: position 55,662 of record JAFSKJ010000022.1, read on the forward strand.
ATTTAGTTTGTAAGTTTATCCCAACAGCTCCCTTGTCTTTTCCAGTATCTGCATCAGCTCGTCCATGTGCTCAGCCCTGAGCATGGCTATTCGTGTCTGGCGGAAGTTTGGTATAGCCTTGAATATGGGTGTGGCGGCCAAGTGCCGCCTGGTGTGCAGTATGCCCCGCTTCTCGTCAATCCTCTCCACGTTTATCCGGAGTTGCTCTTCGAGAATGTCGAGCTTCTGGCCGAAAGTCAGTTGTTCCCGACTGAATATCCACGGACATCCGAACGTTGCCCGCCCAATCATCACTGCGTCCACTCCGTAGCGGTCGAAGGCAGCGTCAGCCTCTTGTGGCGAGTGTATGTCGCCATTGCCTATAATAGGAATATGTATGCGTGGGTTGCTCTTCACCTGCCCTATCAGCGTCCAGTCGGCCTGTCCGGTATACATCTGGCTGCGTGTGCGCCCGTGAATGGTGAGTGCCTCAATGCCGCAGTCCTGCAACTGCTCTGCCAGGTCGGTTATGATGAGCTGCTCGTGGTTCCATCCCAACCGTGTCTTGACGGTCACGGGCAGGCTGACGGCATCCACCACCCGGCGCGTTATGTCGAGCATCTTGGGGATGTTCTGCAGCATACCAGCCCCGGCTCCTTTTCCTGCCACCTTCTTCACCGGACAGCCGAAGTTAAGGTCTATCACGTCGGGGGCGGCCTGTTCCACAATCCTCGCAGCCTCGACCATGGCGTCGGTGTCGCGCCCGTAGATCTGTATGCCCACGGGGCGCTCATCGTCGCTTATGGTCAGCTTCTTGACCGTCGAGCTTACGTCGCGTATGAGCGCCTCTGCCGACACGAATTCTGTGTACACCATGCTTGCGCCGTATCGCTTGCAGAGCATGCGGAAGCCCACGTCGGTCACGTCTTCCATAGGTGCGAGGAACAGCGGACGCTCGCCAAAGTCAATGTCTCGTATCTTCATGATTCTGCAAAGTTACGTCAAAAAAGGCAGACAGCGAAATTATTGGTGCGTTTTTTTGCTTTTTCGCTCACTTATTAGTATCTTTGCACCCAAGAAGCGACATATTCATGTCAAAGTGAAAGTAATATTAAACCATAAAGGAGACAAAAAACATGGGAAAAGAATTCCGCACATTCATCAACGCTGAAGACATCGGGCCGTTGGACAAGGCCATGGCCGAGGCTATGGAAATAAAGAACAACCGTTACAAATATCAGCATCTTGGCAAGAACAAGACGCTAATGATGATATTCTTCAACAACTCGTTGCGCACGCGCCTGTCGACGCAGAAGGCCGCCATGAACATGGGCATGAACGTGATTGTGCTTGACGTTAACGCCGGAGCGTGGAAGTTGGAGACCGAACGCGGCGTCATCATGGATGGCGACAAGTCGGAGCACCTGCTTGAGGCCATTCCCGTTATGGGATGCTACTGCGACATTATCGGTGTTCGCTCGTTTGCCGGCCTCACCGACCGCGAGTACGACTATGCCGAGACCGTTCTCAACCAGTTCATCAAGTACAGCGGGCGCCCTGTCTTTGCCATGGAGACAGCCACCGTTCACCCCCTGCAGGCCTTTGCCGACCTCATCACCATCGAGGAATACTGGAAGGAGAGGAATAAGCGCCCCAAGGTTGTGCTGACGTGGGCTCCCCACTGCCGCTCACTGCCACAGGCCGTGCCTAACTCGTTTGCGCAGTGGATGCTCGCTGCCGACGTTGACTTTGTGGTCACCCATCCTGAAGGCTACGAGCTTGACCCGAAGTTTGTTGGCAATGCCCGCGTGGAGTACGACCAGCGCAAGGCTTTCGATGGTGCCGACTTCATCTACGCCAAGAACTGGTCAAACCCTGGCGTCACACGTCTTGAGGACTACGGAAAGATTACCAGCAAGGACATGTCGTGGACGGTAGACACCGAGCACATGTCGTGGACGAACAATGGTAAGTTCATGCACTGCTTGCCCGTTCGCCGCAACCTCATCGTCACCGACGACGTAATAGAGAGTCCGAACAGTATTGTCATTCCCGAAGCCGCCAACCGTGAGATCAGCTGCTCAGTGGTGCTCAAGAGAATGCTTGAACAACTATGACAACTATTCCCCCTCCTAACCCCCTTTGGGGGAGGGACTGGTAACTCCTCCCCCAAAGGGGGTTAGGAGGGGGCTTTTACAACTTGCGGTATCTGCTGGGCGAGACGCCGGCATGCTCCTTGAAATACTTGCCCAAGAACGACTGGTTGGGGAAGTTCATTTCCTTTGCAATATCCTTGATGCTCGCCGATGAGCATTTGAGCATCACGCGTATCTCGGACATCACGTAGTTGTCTATCCAGTCGTTGGGTGTGCGTTTGCTGGCACTCTTCACCATCTCCGACAGATACTTCGGCGTGATGCATAGTTGCTGCGCATACCACGACACACGGCGCTCTTTGCGGCAGTTCTCCTCTACAAGCTTTATGAACTGCGTGAAAATGGAATCGGCACGTGTCTGACGACGGTCGCTGTGGTCCTGGAAGTGGTACACCACATTGCTCAAATCGTAGAACATGGCCAGCATCAGCGTACGTATCAAGTTGTGGCGGAAAAGGCTCTTGCCGTCGTTAAGCTTCTTGCGGATGATGTTGAAGTATTCGGTAAACACGGCTTTGTCTCGCTCCTTAAGCCGTATCACAGGGTATGTGTGGGAATAGAGGAACAGCGCGGAGGCGTCGCTGACGTTCTGGATAATCTCGTGGAACAAGCGCATGCTCACCATGAAGCACATGCCTTCCACATCGTCTGAGGCCGAGTAGTTGTCAATGATGTGGTGCTCTGACGATGCCACCATGTCTCCGGCCTCCACGTGCATGTGCTGCATGTCCATACGGAAATCCACATGCCCCGCAGTGCAAAGTGCAATTAGTATGAAGTTTGTCTGGCGCGCCTCGTCTGGCATGCGCATCTTCCCTATCTGGTCTATCAACAGAATGTCATTATCCATGAAACCACAGTTAGGCCACTCTTTTGCCCGCTCTATACTGGCAGGAATCGCTTTTACTTGTTTTGCCATGTCTATTTCTTTTCTTCTCCGCAGGCATGCTAAACCTGCATTTATTTACATTTCGCATGCAAAGGTAATAATAAAAAGACAAAACGCCAAGCCTTTGCCCAGACATTTTTTTGTTTCCGGAAAAATTGTCTTGCCAAAGGCTTGTGACTTCCACTTTTTTTTCGTACCTTTGCCAACAAGTTGTGCGAAAGACTACTATTAACAACTAATTAATACGAACAAATCAATGAAAAGAAAAACAAACTTGCTACGCCATATCCTGCTGTGGACAGCACTTATGGCAAGCACCTTGGTGACATGGGCGCAGACTGCAACGGTGCTCACCGAGGATTTCTCAGGCACGACGAACATCTTCGGCGTGACTGCCACTGGGCTGGCCACTGGGTCGGCATGTATCTACGACACCAAGCTCGACGGCTTCGGCCCTGTGCTGGCCGTGAGCAACGCCACTGCCACCGGCACCATCAACAGCTCAGACGGCAAGGCCGTCAGCGCTTCCATCGGCAAGGTGACTGTAGAGTTCGATGCCTTTCACGGCTATTATGCCTACGACGCCACCACAACGGTATCGCTGCTCAACAGCGACGGGCAGGCAATAGCCAGCTACACTTACAATGCCAATGGATGTAAGGTGGCAAGTGTTACCGCCGGCGGACAGGAAATTGCCGGATTTGAGGCTTTCAGCCTGCAAAGCACTGGCGCTAACGGATGGGCAGGCAGCGGCAAGCCATACTCGGCTACCACCAATCCGCATATCTCCATCTCGCTGAGTGCTACCGGCAAAATGGAGATGGCCTTCACCCTGAATGGCAATACCACCAACCTGCTCGGCTCGGCCTTGACAATGGCCAAGGACGTGGCCGCCATTCAGCTTGTCAATAAGTTCTCACGCGGCGAGAATACCGACCGCTGCTACGGCATTGACAACATCAAGGTGACCACCGAGGTGATACAGCAAGACCCCGACCAGGTTGAGGACATTGCCTTCGTAGTCATCAACGGTGCTGACAACATGACCTTCGGCCCGTCGACAGACACCCCTTATGCCAACAGCTACTCTGTCACCATCACAGGCACAGAGGGAACAACCATCACCGAGGACAACATCAACCCGAAGGTCACCGACTTCAACGTGGTGTGGGACATCGACGGATTCAAGACCCAGAACGACACCGAGGGCCAGTACTGCGACTCCTACGGCTCCTTCTCCACCAACAATGCAGGCAAGGTGCAGACAACGTTCGACCTGCGAGACGTGCCCATGAACTTCTTCGGAAAGATGACCGCCACCATAACCTACAACGGCACCACCACCGTGGCAGAGAAGTACGTGGTGGCACAGGGAGACCTCTCGACAGGTGCAGGCCAGGTGCTGCCGCGAGCCGGATTCCCCGCAAGCCTGAGCGCATATCCCAATGCGCTGGTGGGGTACAAGGTGGCCGACGAGACCTACGGCAATGCCTCCGACCCGCTGCTCGGCGGCTGGTGCGTGGCAGGCAGCGACACCCACAACGGTGTGCTCATGGCCGATGCCGACAACACCAAGTATATCCGCCTGACAGCATCCACGCTGAAGAAGTCGCACGTGATGACACAGAAGATCGATTCACCCAGCGGGCAGATAGTCTTCACCACACTGCTGCGCTTCAACCAGGCCGGAGCGTCGGTAACGCTGACCGGCGGCTACCCCTTCTGGTCAAGTAGCAAATACACCTGCCCCGTAAGCCTGAACTTCGACGGCTCTAAGCTGACACTCAATGGAACAGCCCTGACTTCAGGTGAGACAGAAGCGCAGTTTACCACCGGTACTTGGTATCGCGTGGTGCTCTCGGCCGACAAGAGCAGCCAGATTACTTACGCCAAGGTGTTCAGCACCACCGGACAGCTCATTGGCGAGACAGCCATGCTGCCATGGGCCGAGGAGTCCAGTCCCACATTCTTCAGCATAGGCATGGGCAACAGCAATACCGGCTCGGTAGACATGGCTCAGTATGAGGCTGTGATACCCACACCGTCGGCCGACACCTTCACGCTTACCGCCGACAAGCAGACACTGTCCATACCCCAAGGCGAGACGGCACGACTGATGGCCTCCGTCAACAGCATCGACGGCATGCCCATCACCCAGACAGCCAACTGGAGCATCGTTGAGAGCGACATGGAGCAGGCCGTAATCATCACCCCCGACGCCACCGACTCCCACTCGGCCACCATCACCCTCTCTCCCACAGCCGAGGCAGGCACAGCCACCATACAGGTGAGCATAGGCGGCATAGCCAAGACCATAGCCCTGAGCCTGACATCGTCGGCAGAGAGCATAAAGTTCACTGAGAGCACCACCAGCATCACCATTCCGCTCGACGAGGCCGAGACTGTAACCGCCACCTTCGCCGCCCAGCTGATAAGCGGCGACGGCACACCCGTCAACAAGCCCGTAACGCTGGCAGCCTACGACAAGGCCGGCCTGCAGCCCTACACCTTCGCCGACGGCATCACCTTCGACGCTTCCACTGGCCTGCTCACAGTATCGGCAGCGGCAGACCCGGCAACATTCACCATACGCGCCACTGCTAACAACAGCGACGGCGAGGAGCTGACGAAGAGCGTAACGGTGAGCGTTCACGGAATGAAGTTCGACTTCGGACTGACCGACGACGAGGCCGTGGCCGAGGGATTCACCGCCGTGGGCGCAACCACTGCCTACAGCGATGCCAACGGATACGGACTGGCCTCAGGCACTGCCACCAGCGGAGGCACCGCATCGGCCACCGATGCCGGCGGCGACTACCTTGAGGGAGCGCTGCAATTCAACTTCAAGGTGCAGAAGGGCAACTTCTATACTGTGGAAGTGACATGCCAGGGAGTGCTCACCACTGCACACATCAACAGCGACCTGGCAGGCTATGAGCTAAGCTCCAACTCAAGCATGACGACTGCCACCTACACCATTCCAGCCACCCGCGACTTCATCGACCTGCACATTGCCAATGTCGACGCCACCAGCGTGGCACGCATTGCCAAGGTCGTCGTTACCAAGCAGCCCATGAGGCAGAAGAACAAGAAAATCAAGGTGCGCCACATAGGCGACTCCACGTCGGCCAACAACGGCTCATGGGCCTACCGCCTGAGCAAGAACCCCGGCAGCTATCCCGAACTGTTCAATATATGCGAGTTCATCAACAACGGTGCCGGAGGGCGCAACCTCAGCACATACTACACCCAGGGCAAGCTGGCCTACGTGCTCAACGAGATATGCCCCGGCGACGTAGTGATGTTCGGAAACATGGGCACCAACGGCATGGGCAGCTCGTTCGAGGCCGATGTCAACTACTATCTTGACGCAGCCGAGGCACTGGGAGCGAAGGTGATACTCAACTCGTACACACCCCACGGAGCAGTGTCAAACTACACCAGCGGATATAACTCCACCACCAACACCTTCGACAGCTACCGTCGCGACTCCTACGACAACATAGTGCGCAAGATTGACACCAAGCGCGCCGCTAACGACGACAACTACCTTGGATTCGTGGAGATAGGCAAGAACGCCGACGCAATATTCAATGCCTACGTGGCCGACTATGCCGCCAACGGCTATGCCAGTGCCGACGCTGCCGCACAGGCCATCATTGCATGTTTCCCCGACCACAACCACTACAACAACAACACTCTGGCCTGCGACCTTATGCTCAACGGATACAAGACCGCAACAGTGAAGGGCATTGTGCCACAGATAGTGGACCTGATAAAGCCTATTGCCACCGGCATAGATGAAAGCCCCATGATGGGAAACTCGACTAAACAAGGCGACGAGGCTGTCTACACCCTCTCAGGCCAGAGGGTTGATGCAAGCCAACAGAAGCCCGGACTCTACATCAAGGGAGGACGGAAGGTGATAATAAGATAATCAGCAGACGAAAAAATTAATGTATCTGCGCACGCGAGAATACGTGCGCAGGTACATTTTTTTATGTGTCAGTTTTTTCAGTCAACAAGGCCTCACCAGTAGAGTGGCACTCTACGGAGCTAAAGTGGCACTTTTTTGAAATTAAGTGCCACTTTACGGTCGTAAAGTGCCACTCTACGGATGAGGCATGTTTCAAACAGAAGAAAAATTTCAATTTCCATGCTATTTTGACTTTTCATTTGCACATAACTCGATTTTTTTACTGAGAAGTGGTTTTGAGATTATCACAAACAGCCAAATATTTTCCGCAAGCTATATTATTATCTGTCAATTTCGCCCAAGAAAGATTTAATAATTCGCAAGATCTTAGTATTTTTGCACACGAAAGAAAGAATAGGAAAAAAGATGTGTCTGATGAAAAAAGTGTTATTCTCATGCAGTCTTTTCCATAACTACAGGACTATATAGATAGAGACGTTATGTTCACGATGGAGATAACACGGCTGATAGAACGGTGCAGACAGGGCGATGCGGATGCGCTCGGAGAACTGTACAAGGCATACGCCCAGAGGATGAGGGGTGTGTGCCGACGCTATATCAGTGAGGAACAGGCAGTGGACGACGTGCTGCACGATGCTTTCGTGATTATCTTCACGTCGTTCAACAAACTGAGAGATGTCTCAAAAGCAGAATCGTGGATGATGTCGATTACACGAAATGTGGCCTCGAAGTATAAAGACCATTTGGATAATCTGCCCTTCGTTCCTTTGAAGGAAGCGGAATCGTTAGTTGCTCCAGATGAAAAGGAGAGTGTGAGGGGAGTTCCTTTGGAGGACGTGTTGCGCATGGTGGAGCGATTGCCGGAAGGTTACGGGCAGGTGTTCCGACTGTCAGTCTTTGAAGGTATGTCTCACAAGGAGATTGCCGCCATGTTGGGCATCGAGGCACACTCGTCGTCGTCGCAACTGGCGCGGGCGAAGAAGATGCTCCGTAAGATGATGCAGCAGTACTGGGCTGTGCTCCTGCTGCTACTCATCCCTGTAGGCATTTGGCTGCTGCATCGGAAGGATAAGCCAGGCAGGGTGGGCGACTCCTCCAAAGTAGTAGCTACTGCAGATACTGTGTCGTCCGCAGGTTCTGTCGAACCTAAGGTTACTGAGCGTGAACCGCATGGCGGTTCTGGGCAGCTCACAGAAAAGACCCCGGCTACAGAGAGACAAGCGCAACCTTCGACGGTGAAGCCGTCGCCGCTCAATAACCAAGAGTACGCGCAGCGCATCACCGGAGGACAGACGACTGCCACAGAAAGCTCGACGGTGGAGCCGTCGCCGCTCAATAACCAAGAGTACGCGCAGCACACCCCAGGAGGACAGACGACTACCACAGACAGCTCGACGGTGAAGCCATCGCCGCTCAATAGCCGAGGGTATGCGCAGCGCACCTCCGGATGGTCGGTAGACCTCGCATACGCCGGGCAATTGTCGGAACAGAGCCGATACAACCAGCCATACACTTACCGGCCGGCGCCGTCAGCCACGCAGTCGCTCCCAGGCCCCAGTCCCAGTCCTGTCGTACCGAGCAGCATTGACAACTGGATGGACTACGCTGTCTATCTGGCCAACCACCCGGATGCCGTGAGCGACAAGACCCGTAGCATAATCATGCGCATTGCCAAGAACAATGCCAACGAGCCGGGCAACAACAAGATGCTGCGCACAAGCCATCACCGCATGCCCGTCACGTGGTCGCTGGCACTGAAATACAAGTTCAACGACCGCTGGGGCATTGAGACGGGACTGGGCTACAGCCGCCTGACCTCCGACTTCGAGATGGGTGTCGACGGCAACGTCATCAGTGAGCAGCAGACCATCCACTACCTCGGCATCCCCGTAAAGGGCATCTACCACATATTTAATAAGAAGATGTGGAGTCTCTACGGCAGCGGCGGTCTAATGATGGAAATCCCTGTCTCGTCAACACTCCGTTCCGACTACTTCGTGAATGGCCAGTATGAAACCACCGACAAGACCACCATCCGCGCCCCGTGGCAGTGGTCGGTTGGCACGGGCCTCGGCCTGCAATACCACCTGACGCCCGCCATCGGCCTCTTCGCCGAGCCGAGCCTGCAATACTACATCCCGACGGGCAGCTACATAGAGACCTACCGCACAGAGCATCCGTTCTCGTTCTCTTTGCCCTTGGGCATCAGATTTACCTGGTAAGCCGTGCAGTCTTTTCCATGTCGGGCGGACTATATAAGTAGAGAGACTAATATTTTAAACTCTGAAGAATATGAAACATTACAAACCCCTCGCTTGGATGATGGCGATAGTCATAGCCAGCACGACGTTGACTGCCTGCAGTCTCGACGGTAATGAACCCGAAAAGCCATTTACCACTTGTCCCGTGTCAGAAAGTACGCTCTACGCCTATGGCATCGGTCAGCCGGAAACGCGCTCTGACGCAGGAATCCTCTTTACCGAAGACGACATTCTGTGGTTCGACGTGAACACCCGGGAGATACGCTTCCGCGACACGATGGAACCGCTGCGTGAAAAAATCCCGTTGCTTGCCGGGGTCGATTTCTATATCGGTGGCGAATACCTCTTTTCTGGCGGAGCCACCTTTGTAGGTCTTATCTGCAGCCAAATGTTCGATGACCTCGTACTCTGCTGCGGGAAGATTGACGGCGAGGTAATCGACGATGGTCACTACTACCTCTACGACTGCTACCCACTTCAGTTCATCGACGACGAGCGTGTGCAAGCCAACATTCAGAAGAACGCTGCACATTGGGAACTCTTCACGAAATATTTGGAAAGAAAAGGCAAACTTAGGAAATAATCCGGCTTACCTGATAATTTATTGCCCGCGTCACAACCTGTACCGCCCCGCGTCGCCCTTCTGCCTCAGCGCCGTGCGTCGCTCCGTTGGTGTCTGCTTCCATTTCCGGTGGATGACGACGCAGAAGTTCGTGTGCGACCCGAGGCCCGAACGGCGGGCCACCTCTGCGAGCGGCAGGTCGGTGAAGCGCAGCAGTTCGTCGGCCAGCCGCAGTTGATAGGCCATGCGGAAATCCTGCCCCTTCATGCCCGTCAGGATGAAGATGAGCGCCTCCATGTCCTCCGTCCGCAGCCCGTAGATGCGGCAGAAGTCCTTCACCACGTCCTTGCCCTCCGACAGCCGCCGCAGGTAGTGGTCCATCACCTCCACGCCCGTCGGCGCCGTGTTCCGCTCCACCGCGTCGTAGTGCATCACGCCCTCCTCGTCATAGCGCCGACGCGCCGTGAAGGGCGAGATATACATCTCGTCCAGAGTCCACTGCGGCTTGCCCCGGAACTCCCTCGGCGGCCGCTTCTTCCATGAATGATACGACATAATCCTTCGTCTTTTGCTGATTTCGGTGCAAATTTACTAATTTTCTGCCACACTGCCTAGGATTTCGCCCACAAATATCCACAAGAATTTTATCTCTGCCCGAAAGGGCATAAAGTCGTAGTCATACTATTTAATGACAAAACGAGTAGGCATAAAATTGTTTATTGTAGATTTTATCTTCTCCCGAGCGTACAACAAATCTGCAGTTGCATATTTTATTCCCTCTCGGTCTCTGATAAAATCCGCCAGCATTTCCGCATCCCCTCAGCCCTCAGCGAACCTTCCGCGCCACACTTATCCCTCCGCTCCGCCCGCCGCGAACCTTCCGTGCCACACTTATCCCTCCGCCCAGACCGCCGGACACGAAAAAATCGCATACGGCGTATCATCCTTATGCGATTTTATGAATATTTAATAGGAAATGGTCTATTTCGGGTGTGATTTCCGCTCTAATCTAGCTTTCTGGGCATTAGAAACTTGGTTCCGCCTCGCCACGCTCGTAACTCGTCCAACCGTCGCTGTTCTGCCAATGGCCTGCGAATTGCAGAGTGGTTGCGTCGGCATAGCCAAAGAGTGGATTGTGGCTATACGCTATAATGGGATTGTCCTCATCGTCCCATAGGGCATAGAGAATGATTCGGTTTTCGCCCACGCCGCTGCTGTTCCGTTCCCATACAAGGTTCCATGTGCCTGTGAATGTACCGTTCTCGTCGGGAATGTCCTCCCAGTCGGTGTACTGCTCCTGTCCGTCGATGGTTACGACTTTTCGCGACTGCCATTTGCGCCTTCCGTTGAGCGTTCCGTCAGCATTGAACGTCATTCGCTCGAATGCCCGCTGCTTCTCTATGGTTTTCTCGTAGTGCCACGTACCCACGATGTACGGCGTGTATTGCTCCCGCAGTTGCTCCGTCTTTTCGTGTGCCTCTGGGTCAGCCCATTGTGGTTCGTCGCTGCCGCAAGAGGTGAGGGAGAGGGCAGCAAGCATCGCAAAGGCGAGTCTCCAAATCTTCATTGTTTTCATTTGCGTTTCGTATTTTGTCAGTTATGAATTCGTTAGCTATTCCTCTCGAACCAACTGTTCCCTGATTCTTTCGACCACAGGAAACATTCCAGAAAAATTTTTGTAATCTTCCTGCAGAGATTCAGACGAAGACATTTTTTTCGTGTCTGTGTACTCATAATCGACCACGTAGAACATATCTTCAACGTCAATGTCCCTAACAACTTTTTCCTTTTTATGGGTCAGTGTCAGATGCCGATAACCGTTGGAAGATTTCAGATTGAAAACGGAGGGAGTGTCGGAATTATCATATCTGTACAGTTCCGTTCTGTTGTGCTTCGACAATACTTGAGTGTACCCGAACAGATTTGTCACAAGAGCGTTTTTGGGCCACAAGGCATCAATAGACAAAAGCATCTCGTTCTTGTCAGAGAAAACCTCTTGGCTGCCTATTGGTATAGAATCCGCACAGATAACACCTGCCTCGATATCTCTCTTTTTGTCACGGATGGTTTCCTCATATAAGGTGTTCTTGTCAAGAAACGGAAGAGCCATGTACCTGTCGCTAATCATCATGCTTCGTTTCTTCTGTGCAATGTCCTTTCTCTTTGACATGAAGTAATTCGTTACGACATTACCGCAATGCTCCTTTCTGCTTTTGGTGTCGATAAAGAATTCCCGTATGCCGTCCATATAATACTTCAGGCATGAATCCACATGTTCGATACTCCTAAAGTACACTTTACAATGATAGTACTTCTTTTTCTTTGCCGTAACTGTGACTTCTGACAATTTATATGACGATGGAGACAGGAAAATGATGCTGTCATTATTATGAACGAGACTTTTGGGTTCATAGCTTATATGGGAAATGTGGTATTCGAAGCCCTTCTGAAGATTAATATATCCTCCCATGTCTGAGCGTCCTATCACGGTTCCATTAGCATCATAGACAGTAGCATAGCAGACAGCATTCTTTGTTATGCTGTCTGCCAACATCACTTGCTGGGCCGAAGTCTCCATTGCGACGAGGACGAACAGCGCGATGAAGATGCTTTGTTTGTTCATTTCACTTTCTTGAAATTCAATACTACATCCGAGCCACTGAGATGCCAAGTCATGTCCTTTGCCGACAGTCTCTGGACATCATACTCTTGCATTTCCATGGAAGTACCGTCGTGCTGGCTTTCGTATATAGCCAGATGGCGGTCTTCGGTCAGTACATAGTCACGCACAAACGTCGTGTCGCCTGCAAAGACATCATACACGTGAATGGTACATTTACCCGCAGTGGCTGGTATGCCAGGCGTAAATGTGTACTGCACATAGCCCTCTGCCACAACTCCTTTGTCATACACCTGCTCCCATGTGCCAGTGAGTTGTTCAGCCTGAAATACTTCGTCATCATCGCTGCTGCAAGAGGCGAGGGAGAAGGCAGCAAGCGTCATAAACATGATTCTCCAAAGCTTCATTGTTTTCATTATCTTTATATTTTTGTTGTTAACGTTCTACTTGATTAAACGCCGAAAGTCGGAAATCTTGCACCGTCGGACGTTAAACTTTCCTAATCGCAGGGCAAAAATCGGCGCGAGTCTGATTCTACATCCGATTCAGAGGCATCGCCAAACGCCGTTCTCCCAGATAAAGTCTCAGCCCGCGCCTAAACGCGAGCATCAACCTTTTTCTTCTCAGGAGATATTTTGGCGAAATTTCTGAATCAAGAATCAAAAAGTCCGCTCGGCCCTTGGGACGCTTGCCAGAGCAAGAACGCTTCCTTATGTCGTTCTATGTCTGTCGGTCTATCCGCTCATTGTCCGTCTTGTTGTTTTCGTTTTACATTATATATTACACTGCCACGCCCGTCCGCATCACCTCGCGATAAATCGGCGAGTCCTCGCCACTCTCTAAGAGGATGGGTTCGATGTAACTGCTGATGTTGCGGGTAGCGCGACCGAGAGATACGGCAGTGTCCCACCAATTGTCTCTATCGACCTTGGGTACGATGACAGCCACGTCGATGTCGCTCCACTCGTTAGGACAGTCCTTGGCGTATGAGCCGAACATCATCACCTTCGTCGCGGGGTCGAAACGTGGAGCGATGACTTCCTTATAGCGGCGCACCAGCTCCAGGGCGAATTCCTTGGGCAGGATGCCCTGTATGGTATCGGGCGTGAAGTCTATCGGGTCGATGACTTTTCCTTTAGCTTTTCGAGTATCCATGCGTGTAGTTGTTGGTGGTTTCTAATATCTCGTTGTTTGTTGTACGGGTGCAAATTTACAACTATTTTCCGATATTCAACTCACTTTTGCCAAAAAAGTGCAAAAACATGAGCGCGAATGTCGGAATGCTTGTCTATTCCCTGTGCAGTCATTCGTTGCTGTTTCGGACTTTATAAGTAGAGGACAAAATTGCAATGAATTGTATGTATAGCATTTATGATTACGCCTATAATGGGCTGCTCTATCTGAACAACATCATGAGACCAAGGCACAAGCGGCTCTCGCAACTGATGATTTACTCGACGACGCTCTGTCAGTCGAAGTGCAAGCACTGCAACATCTGGCAGAAGCCTGTGGAGCATCTTTCGCTCGAAGATATTCAGCGGATGATGCAGAGCCGATGCGTGACGCGGAGAACGACCGTAGGACTGGAGGGCGGCGAGTTCATCCTGCACCCACAGGCCGAGGAAATCATGGCGTGGTTTCAGAAGAATCACCCTAACTACACGCTACTATCCAACTGTCTCGCGCCCCGTCGTGTTATAGATGCCGTCCGTCGCTATCAGCCCCGTCATCTGTACGTCTCTCTCGACGGCGACCGCGAGACTTACCAGCGGATGCGGGGACGCGACGGCTACGACCGGGTGATTGAGGTGGTGGAAGCGCTCAAAGATGAAGTGCCGCTGTCGCTGATGTTCTGCCTGTCACTGTGGAACTCGTTCGACGATATGGCATTCGTAATAGATGTGGCGAAGCATTACGGCGTGGACGTGCGCATCGGTATCTATGGCACAATGGCATATATGACAGCCCCCCTCTCATCCCCCCTTGGGGGGAAGCCCAATGGTCTGACAAACTATTTCTCCCCCAAGGGGGAGGTCAGGAGGGGGCTTTTACAAACTCAGGAGAACTACGACTTCGTGGCACTCTATGATGAATGGCGAAACGGAAATCTTCGGCTGCGCTGCCAAAGCATCATGAGTTGCCTTGTCGTGCATAGCAACGGTGATGTGCCGCTATGCCAGAACCTCGACGTGGTATTAGGAAATATCCACGAACAATCACTTGACGAGATATTCAACGGTGCATCGTCCTGTCAGACGCAATGCCACTACTCCCGCCATTGCAACGACTGCTGGATCAACTTCCATCGCAAGTATGACATCATCCTCGTGCGCAACTTCGAACGGTTGCTGCCCAAATGTCTCATCGAGAAGTTCTACGGCCCGTACCAGTGGACGGCAGACCCTAAGCAAACCTATCGTAAACATCTAAAAGCAATACAATGATACAAGCAGCAATTGCCCGATACAAACGGATGCGCACGGAGCGGTTCCTGCGCCAAACGTACCAATATCAATATGCCTTTGTGGGCATGGGACAGCACTCGCTGACCAATCTCTATCCAGTATTGCACTACCTCGGCGTACCGCTGAAATACATCTGCGTCACGTCGGAAAGGAAGGCGAAGCTGATAGAGCGGAAATATCCCAGCGTGAAGGCCACAACATCGCTTGACGAGATTTTGAAAGACAAGGCCATTAAAGGTGTATTCGTTTCTGCCTCCCCGTCAGCCCATTTCTCCATCGCCTCGCAAGTCCTCCGCAGCGGTAAGTCACTCTTCATCGAGAAACCGCCCTGCCAGACATTGGAAGAACTCGATACGCTCATTGCCCTGCAGCAGCAATATGGCATTCCCGAGCACAGCTCGCCTACCCGTAGCCTTTCACCCGTCGCAATGGTAGGACTACAGAAACGTTATGCCCCAGCCGTTCAACTTCTGAAACAGCGCTTACGCAAAGAGCATCTTATCAATTACGACCTGCATTATCTCACAGGTGCCTATCCTGAGGGTGATGCCATGCTCGACCTCTACATCCATCCCCTCGACCTTGTGTGCTATCTATTCGGCCAGCCCAAAATCTTCGCCTACCGTCAAGTTGATGTATCTACTCCCCTCTCTCTTCGGAGAGGGGACGGGGGTGAGGCTTCCTACATCCTCATGCTACAGCATCCGCACATCGTTGGTACCCTTGAACTCTCAACTGAATACACCTGGACTACTGCCGAAGAATCCCTGAAAGTCTGCACCCGTTCAGGTGCTTATAGCCTCTCACAGATGGAAGAACTGACTTTCTCGTCCAAGTCATCCTCTCTACTTGGAGTTCCCGTTGAGAAAATCCACCCCCGCCGCAAGACGGTCGAATATCTATACACCCGTAACAATTTTGCCCCCATCCTCAGCAACAACCAAGTCTACTCGCAGGGCTACTTCAACGAGATTTCTGCTTTCGTGGCTTCGGTGGAGGACAGGACGGCCAATGTGCTGCTCACAAGTCTGCAATCAGTCAGAGACACTTATCAGTTATTATCAAACATCAAAAACAAATAGCGTATGAAAACAAGAGCCATTATCGCTGCAATTATTGCAGCCACAAGCATCAGTTCTTTGGTAACCCCGTTTTTCCTCAATTCTCCGAACTGCCTTTATTTAAAGAAATCCTGCAAATTCTTACAAAGTTACAAAAAAAGCTTGTAAAGAACAACGGATTTTGGAAGATTAACGCAATTCAGCCTGAAATAAAGGCAAGACGGGGCAGAATGAGGAAGTTCAAATAGGGACTAAAAGCAAATTGGGGAGGATTGGTGAAGGAGTTAGGTTTCTTATTCGTAACCCAATTTATGTCTTTGGAGCCGAGTAAAGTTATCACGCAAAATGGTGAAGAATGGGGTACCTTTCACCGCCAGTTTCTTATTCCGCAAACTGCTACATTTTGCATAGCGATGGATGCCAAAAGAAATAGTAGTTTTGCAGCCAAAATTAAAAAAGGAGTAAGAAACATGAGAAGTACTTTTAACATTCTGTTCTA
>JAFSKJ010000121.1 GCA_017449025.1 Prevotella sp.
ATCAGCATACTGGTAGTTTCTGGCGGCAGTGGCTGCTGCGTGAGTATGCGAACTATGATAGACAAGCGCATCGGTATTGGCAAGACCGGCCATGTCGCCCTTTATTACGCCGGTCTCACCGATCACATGAGAATACTGGTTACTTAAGCATGTCTCGATGTACTTGCTGCACCACTGTTGATAGCCAGCGACATCCTTCAGCGCAAGAGCCAAACCATGATTGTAGGTGCTGCTGGTTTCCGCATCGTTGCCCACATAGGCTATCATAGCCACGGCGGTGATGCCTGCAGCCTCGGCAGCCTCTTTGGTGGCATAGATTTTACCGTCTGCACCTATTATCTTGCCAATATCCTCGGTAGTGGCCTCGGCCAAATCTCGAGCGGAACCCGTTAGTTCATCGACCGATGCTGGCGCGGTGAACGTGAGGCTGTCAACAGTTTCCAACTTGACGGCCTTGCCGTCTTTCCAATAATAAACGTCGCTCTGTGCCGTCGCGGTGGTGATGCCGACGATGCACAGGAGGGATAGAAGTATAGTCTTTGTCTTCATTTTGTCTTCTTTTAGTTTGCTTTATTTGTTGGCAGGCTAAAAAGCGAGGCAGGGACGGACAGGGTAGTCGTAGTCCTTATAGATGCGGCCCCAGTAGCCGCCGGCGCCGAAGTACCACGCGACTTGGGCATTGACCTCCGAACTTGACCAGTAGCGGTCCCACTGCAAGCCTGCATTGGTCTTCAGAGTTGCAGAGCCACCTGCTGCTGTAGCCATCTTATACCACTGACCAGCACTCGGCAGGAACCATGCACTTGTGACCAAAGGATGAACTCCTTCGGCGACGCCATCAGCATATTTGTAGTTTCTGGCGGCAGTGGCTGCAGCGTGAGTATGCGAACTATGATAGACAAGCGCATCGGTATTGGCAAGACCGGCCATGTCGCCCATTGCGGCAGGCTTAGAAGAATGTTGGTTACTTAAGCATGCCTCGGCGTACTGACTGCACCACAGTTGAGTGCCAGAGACATCCTTCAGCGCAAGAGCCAGGCCGTGCCTGTAAGTGCTGTTGGTTTCCGCATCGTTGCCCACATAGGCTATCATAGCCACGGCGGTGATGCCTGCATCCTCGGCAGCCTCTTTGGTGGCATAGATTTTACCGTCTTCACCTATTATCTTGCCAATATCCTCGGTAGTGGCCTCGGCCAAAGCTCGAGGCCCCGTTAGTGCTGGCGCGGTGAACGTGATGGAGTCAGCCATTTCTGTCTTAACGGGACTTCCACCTTTCCATACCCACACGTCGCTCTGTGCCGTAGCGGTGGTGATGCCGACGATGCACAGGAGGGAGAGAAGTATTGCTTTTATTTTCATCGCGAAGTCCTCCTTCCGTTCAGTTGCGCTTCGTTACTTTGTACGACTTATTGCCTACGGTGACAATATACACGCCGTCGGCTACGGTGGAGAGGTCTATTGATGCTTCAGGGGCATTCATTGTGGCTGCTGACAGCATCTTTCCGCCAATGGTGTAAACCGCCACGCGGGCACCGGCCTTGGCACCAGAGATGCGCAGCCTTCCGCCGTTGGCAACCACCTTGGCATCGGGTGTCTCGACGGTGGCGAAGGAGTTGATGACTCCCCCGTTCTTGGCATTGAGCGTGATTCGGGTGACGGCAGGATCCAGGCCGTCGAGAAACACGCGGCCGTCGTCGCTGATGATGCGCAGACCATTCGTCAGGTCAACACGCCCCAAGACTTCAAAGGGAAACATATCTTTCACTACGCCGTTTTCCTCCACGATGAGGATGACGGCTCCGCTGGTGAGCCAACTGGTCAGCAGCGCGATTGTCAATAAAAACTTTTTCATAACCGTTTATCTTTTTACTTTTTTACCTTTTTACTTTTTTACCGTTCTGGATGTACACTCCTGTATGCGGCTCCTCATTGAGTTGCTCGCCAGCCAGGTTGTAGATGGCGGCAGAACGGGCGGGCGTAGCGGCCCTGGCAGACTTGACGTTTGAGGTCTGTCCCTTCAACTGGGCAAATTCGTCGCAGGCAGCGGCCATGTCGGCCAGGAAATCTTTGTTGGTGTGAAGTCGGGCATAGCCTGCGGAAGCCAGAAGCCGTGCTGCATCCACGTCGCTCTGCCAGTGGTAGCCCGCGATGACGCGGCTCTGTCCCCACTGGTAGCCGAGTGCCAGAAGGTCGTCCTGGGCATCAGGATTGATCTCGCAGAGCAACAGGGCCATCGCCCATCCTCGCGTGGAATGCCCTGATGGATAGGAGCCGTTCTCGCGCAGCGTCTCCTCGTCGGCGGGTATCAGGGTGGGCTCCTGGTAGCGGACGTAGGGCCGCAGGCGTGCAAAGGCTGTCTTGGGTTTCGTAGCGCAGAGGCGCACTGTAAGCACACCTCGGTAAAGCACACGATAGATATGGGGCGTCTTCTCCTCCGAAATCTCCAAGCCGAAAGGTTCGCTGAACTGCTTGGCCATACCGCTAATCTCCTCCACGCTGTTTTCGATGGCCTGCTGGGCACGTTCCTCGTTCAGGCGCTCCCCCTTGCCC
>JAFSKJ010000023.1 GCA_017449025.1 Prevotella sp.
AAATTAAACAGAAACGCAGCCATATGCTTACAACTTGTAACGCCATCAAGATGTCTGTAAGGATTACCGCCTGTAATTTGGTCCCCAAATAGGGTAAACACGACGTTAACATTCTTTAGTCCTTTTATCACCACACAGAAAGACATTTTCATATTCAGTATAACTTTACCTCTTAAACATTGCAGCGTAGTGCTTGGCGAGCTGTCTGAGCTTCCAGCGGCGCTTGGCCTCAACACCGTAGAGCAGGTACTTGCACTGTCGGCAGACGCGGCGGCGCGTACCAGTGTGATAAAGCTCGAAAGCCTCCACGGGCAGCTCGCGCCCGCATTCGCGACAAGTCATTGTCAGTCTGCTGCCGTCGGCAGTTTCCCGCCGGTCACATGGCCGGCGGGAAAAGGAAGTTCTACTGCTCATAGGTGGCAAGATAGTTAGGAAACACCTGATTGCGATTCTCTCTGGGGTCAAGACATGCGGAGACGTGCAGCCACATGGCACCCTTGCGGTTGTACTCGAAGAACATCTGGTCGATGTTGCAGTGACACTTGATGAAGCGGAAGTAGCTCCGCCCAGTCTCTTCGTCGCGGAAGCTGATGTCTACGGCTTCGCCGCTGAGGTGCTTAGAGGCGCCCGGACAGTGTTCGCCCGTATTCACGCGCTCGTTTTTAAAGGCCCCTCTGATGGTGATTGGCCCGAACTGTTGGCGCAGCGGTTCAAGAACAGTCTGGCAGAGGTTGGCCAATGCCGTGGTCTGCAGAATGTCGGGGCAGTTGGTCACTCCGTTGCGTTCAGCCCATGCAGAGCGTGTCATCTCGGATAGACTGAAGTGTTCAGTCAGCATGATTGCATTTTGTTTTGCCATTGCATTTCATTTGATACGTTAAACATGTTGATTGCAAAGCGCCTTGGGTCCGGACCGTAGTGCTTAGTGCAACTAAGTGTTGCGGATGCAAAGGTACGTATCAAAAATCAATGCCGCAAAATGTCAGTAATGTCAGTAATCCTCAATCCTATACTCATTCACTGGCAAACTGGCCAGTTTGTCAGCCAACGACTTGGCCCGCTTGTGGTCTGTCGTTGCCTGGCGGTTTATCTCGCTTGCCAGCGACTCGCGGCTGGACTGCTTGGGGCTTCTGGCGTCGGCATACATAGTCCAGAGGAAGTTGGAGAGATGTCCTGCCAGCTTCCATCGTGTTGCCGGGTCGGTGGCCAGCCGCTTTTGCATGTGAGGCTGGCACATCTCTATTACAAACCTCACGAAGGACGACTGCCAGCGGTCGGCGAGGAGCACCCTGTTGTCGTTGGTTACCATGAGCACACGTTTCTCGAGCATCTTCGCTATTATCTGGTAGGCGGGAGTTATGGTGGCGGCAGTCAGGTAAGGCCTGAGCAGCTCGGTGACTTGTTCGGCGCGCCCCTCGTCGGAGGAATAGCATGTTGTAAAATGTGTGAACTGGTAAGCCTTCCTTTTGGCTTCAATTTCGAGAGCCAACATCTGAAGGGCTGTCAGGTTAACGAAAAGGCCGTCCCAGCTGATGGAGTCGAGGATAGGACGCACGTCGGCGTAAGACGAGAACTCGTAGGCACGCACCACGAAGCCCTCTGACAGAGGATTGTTGTGCCCCCTGCCGCCGTCGTAGCCGTTGTTGTTGTGCGTAGCCATAGTTTCTGACTTACATTTCTTGTTCGTTCTGTTCTCTTTTCTCGCATCAAATTATCAATAATACAGTACACGGCCAACAGCCCCCACCATCTGCTTACAGTGGAGCTGGCCTGTTTTAGCCGCTGTGCATGCTCATCCTCAATGCATGCAGGTTTAACATTTGTCTGAGGCGAAGCGAGGACAACTATGAACCAATTGTTGCTTGGTGAGCATAAGCTTCGCAGGGTAATCCCGTTCCCTAAATAGTCCCTATTCCGCTGCCGTGGAATGAGGCAGACTACAAAGGTAGTGGTTTTCCCCGACTTGCAAAACACAATGACAAGGTATTTTTTCACATTCCCCATTATTTTGACCTACATCAATTTGGCAGTATCGAAAGAATTAATTACCTTTGCACGCAAATTTCTGAAGGATGAAGAAAATACTTATCGTTAACGGCCCCAACCTGAACTTGTTGGGCCGTCGCGAGCCGGGCGTCTACGGCTCCACATCGTTCGACGACTACCTGTCACAGCTGCGCCAGCGCTACCCCGACGTAGAGATAGACTACTATCAGAGCAATGTAGAGGGTTGCCTCATCGACCGTATGCAGGCCGACGGTTTCGGCGGCTGCGACGGCATAGTGCTCAACGCCGGCGCATATACCCACACCAGCGTAGCCCTGCACGACTGCATCCGTGCCATAGAGTGCCCGGTGATAGAGGTGCACATCTCCAACGTACACCAACGCGAGGAGTTCCGCCACCACTCCTTCCTGTCGTCGGCGTGCCGCGGTGTCATCTGCGGCTTCGGCCTTGACAGCTACCGGCTGGCCGTCGAGGCCCTCCTCGCGTAAGGGAACAAGTGTGTCAGGCGGTTTTCCCGCCTGGAAATACCCGCCAGAGAGAATGAACGAAGAAAAATTGGAGAAATACATCCTCGGCCACACCACGCCGGAGCCTGACTACCTGTACCGGCTCTACCGCGCCACCAACATACACACCATCCACGGCCGCATGGCCAGCGGGCACCTGCAGGGTCGGCTGCTGAAGATGCTGGTGACCATGATTCGCCCGCGCCTAATACTTGAGGTGGGAACGTTCAGCGGCTACAGCGCATTGGCCATGGCCGAGGGGCTTGACGACGACGGCCGGCTATACACCTTTGAGGTGAACGACGAGATGGAGGACTTTGCACGGCAGTGGATAGACGGTTCGCCGTACGGCAGCAAGATAACCTTCAAAATAGGCGACGCGCTGACAGAGGCCCCCCGCCTATGGCTGACGTTCGACATGGTGTTCATAGACGGCGACAAGCGCCACTATGCCGACTACTACGAGATGGCACTCACGATGGTACGCCGCGGAGGCTTCATCGTTGCCGACAACACACTGTGGGACGGCCACGTCACTGACCCGGCCTACGACAATGACATGCAGACCTGTGGCATACGCCACTTCAACGACCTGGTGGCTGCCGACCCCCGCACGGAGCAGCTCATACTGCCGCTGCGCGACGGACTGACCCTGATACGAGTCATATAACTTGAAAAAGAAAAAGATGAACTTTCCTTTCTACATAGCACGCCGTTACCTCTTCTCAAAGAAGTCGACACAGGTAATAAATATCATCAGCGGAATATCGGTGGTGGGTGTGGCCGTGGCCACGATGGCACTCATAGTGACACTCTCGGTGTTCAACGGTTTCCACGACCTGGTGGCATCGTTCTTCACCACCTTCGACCCACAGCTGAAGATAACCCCCGTAAAGGGAAAGACTGTGGCCGCCGACGACCCTGTGCTCACCGAGATACGGCAGCTGCCAGAGGTGGAGATTGCCACGGAGTGTCTTGAAGACCAGGCACTGGCCATCTACAACGGGCGGCAGGCCATGGTGACGGTGAAGGGCGTAGACGACAATTTCGACCAGCTTACTCACATTGGCGAGATACTGCTTGGCGAGGGTCACTTCGAGCTGCACGCCGCCGACCTTCACTACGGCATCCTGGGCTTACGCCTTGCCGACCAGTTGGGAACGGGGGCACGCTTCGACGGGCCGCTGCAGATCTATGCCCCTCGGCGCGAAGGTCAGCTCGACATGACAGACCCCACCGACGGTTTCATGGCCGACGAGCTGTATTCGCCCGGAGTGATTTTCTACGTGAGACAGTCGAAGTACGACAAGAACTACATTGTCACATCCATAGGCTTTGCCAGCCGCCTGTTCGAGCAGCAGGGCATGCTCTCTTCGCTGGAGCTGCGCCTGAAGCCCGGCAGCAACTTCAACCGTGTGAAGAAGAAGATGGAGCAGATTGCCGGCGACCGCTTCTATGTGCGCGACCGCTTTGAACAGCAAGACGACACCTTCAGGATAATGGAGGTGGAGAAGCTGATAGCCTATTTCTTCCTGACGTTCATTCTCGTGGTGGCGTGCTTCAACATCATCGGCTCGCTGTCGATGCTCATCATAGACAAGCGCGACGACGTGACCACGCTGCGCAACCTCGGCGCCACCGACAGTCAGATTATCCGCATCTTCCTCTTCGAGGGGCGGCTCATTGCCATTGTCGGCGCAATAATAGGCCTGGCCTTAGGCCTGCTGCTCTGCTGGATGCAGCAGCAGTTCGGGCTGGTGGCCTTGGGCGGCACCAGCGGCTCGTTCGTTGTCAACGCCTACCCTGTGAGCGTCCACCCCACCGACATCCTGCTGGTCTTCGTAACAGTTGTCGTGGTGAGCTTCCTTGCCGTCTGGTATCCCGTGAGATACTTCTCGCGCCGCCTGCTTAGATAGTCCGAAGCGTCAGTCGTCGGCCAGGGTGAAGTCTAACTGTCGTTTCTCGATATTGGCGCGTGCAACCTTGATGCGTATGGGGTCGCCAAGCTGGTACTTGGTGTGGTTGCGGCGGCCTATGAGGCAGTAGTGAGCCTCGTCAAACTCATAGTAGTCGCCTTTCAGGTCGCGCATCGGCACCATGCCCTCGCAATGGTTTTCATCAATCTCCACATAGATGCCATACGACTGTATGCCGGAGATGTGGCCGTCGTACTCCTCGCCGAGCTTGTCGGCCATGAATTCCACCATCTTGTACTTTATGGAGTCGCGCTCGGCGTTGGCCGCCGTCTGCTCCATGTCGCTGGAGTGTTCGCACAGCTCCTCATAGTGCTCCAGGTTGGCCGAGCGCCCGCCGCCGGCATAGCGTGTGAGCAGTCGGTGGACCATCATGTCGGGGTATCGGCGTATGGGCGACGTGAAGTGTGTATAATAGTCGAAGGCCAGCCCGTAGTGCCCAATGTTGTGTGTAGAGTACTTGGCTTTCATCATGGCTCTCAGTGCCATCGTCTCTATGAGCTTCTGCTCGCGGCTGCCGGCAGCTTCGTCCATCAGCGAATTGAGTGAGCGCGAGATGGCCCCCTTGGTGCCGCTGGTCTTCAGCTTATAGCCGAAAGGTGCAACCACCTGTCGCAGCGACTCGAGCTTCTGCGGGTCGGGCTGGTCGTGGACGCGGTAGACAAAGGTTTTCTTCGAGCCTCTCACCCCGTCTTCCGAAGTCTTCGAGTTTCCTTTCTTTTTGGCGGACAGGCTTCCAATGCTCTCAGCTACGGTGCGGTTGGCCAAGAGCATGAACTCCTCGATGAGCTTGTTGGCATCCTTCGACTTCTTGTAGTAGGCGCGAATCGGTTTACCTGATTCGTCGATGTCGAAGTGCAGCTCTTCGCGGTCGAACTTCACCGCGCCGTTCTGGAAGCGGCGCTCACGCAGCTTCTTGGCCAGTGCGTCAAGCTTGATGAGCTGGGCGGCATATTCGCCTTTGTAGGGATTCTTCTTGGTTGGGGGCGGTGCGGGCTTCCCTGTTCCGTCAACCACTCCATTGTCCTCCAACAGCTGCTGCACCTCCTCGTAGGCATAGCGGCGGTCGCTGCGGATGACGGTGTGGGCCAGGTGCCAGCTCTTGATGTTGGCATCGTCGTCCATCACGAAGATCACGCTGTAGCATAGCTTCTCCTCGTCGGGGCGCAGCGAGCAGATGAAGTTGCACAGTCGCTCGGGGAGCATGGGTATGGTGCGGTCGACGAGATAGACGCTGGTGGCCCGCTTCTGTGCCTCCTTGTCTATGGTGCCGTTCTCCTTGAGGTAATGGGTGACGTCGGCAATGTGCACGCCCACCTCATAAAGGTCCTTCCCTGCCTCACGTATGCTCAGTGCATCGTCGAAGTCCTTGGCGTCTTTCGGGTCGATGGTGCAGGTGAAGACGTCGCGGAAGTCCTCGCGGCGGGCAATCTCCTCTTCGGTGATGCCTGGCACAATCTTCGACGCCGCATCCTCCACATTCTTGGGGTACTTGTATGGCAGGCCGTACTGAGCCAGTATGGCATGCATCTCCACGTTGTTGTCACCCTCCTTGCCGAGCACGTCGACTACCTCGCCGACAATGTTTTTAGAATCCTTCGAGGGCCACTGTGTGATTTTCACTACGGCCTTCTCGCCATCCTTTCCACCCTTAAGCTTCTTTTTGGGGATGAGAATATCGTGGACGAATATGTTCCCCTCGGTGATGAGGAAGGCAAAGTCTTTCTCCACCTTCAGCTTGCCTACGGCCTGGTCGGCCTTGTGCGACAGGATCTCGGTCACCATAGCCTCCTTGATATGGTTACGGCGGCGGGCCATCAGAGCCACGCGCACGCGGTCGCCGTTGAGTGCGAACATAGAGTTTCGCTCGGAGACGAAGATGGGCGTTCCGCCATCGGCAGGTATGAACGAGTTCTTGCCGTTGGCCTTCCGGACGAACGTGCCTTCCTGCACCTGTCCCTTCTGGTTCAGGCGGTAGCAGCCGTCGCTGTCTTTCTGCAAGTAGTCGTCCCACTGCATCTCCTCCATCACGTCGAGTGCAAGCATCTTCAGCGGATGCGTGTCAAGATGCAGCACGCGGAATATCTGTTTAGTACTGAAAGCCTCGTCGGGCCTGCCGGAGAACAGCCCCTGCAGGGCATCCTCCACCTGTCGCTTCGACAGTCGTTTTCCACCTTTTTTTCCCATAGTCATGTAGATAGTTTAGAAGTAATTGTTTTCAAGCTTACGGCAGCCTGAAGCTCCACTTGGAGTTGTCGGTACTGAAATCATACTCGGCAAGGGTCGGTGTGCTGTCGCCGGCAGAGTAGATGACATAGCGGGTGTTCAGGCCTTCCCTGCCGGGAATCTGTTTCGGCATGATGCGGAAGGTGCCGTCGGTGAGCTGCTCTATGCGCCAGAGCTGCTCGGGGGCGCCTGTGAACGAGGGCTTTGTGGTCAGCTCCAGGTCGGCAGTGGCTGTCAGCGCACGGTCGGTGCCGGCAATCACAATCTTGCAGTAGGGGCCTCCAAGGAATCCGCCGCCGTCGGCAACGGGAGTGACTGTCCACAGCTGGTGGGGACGGAACATGAAGTCGCCGCAGCGCAAGGCTATGTCGCCCTGTGGCCATCCGTCCTTCACCTCGTCGAGGGTCTGGTTGGGCACGGGCTTCACGGGCTGCTGCATCTGTTCGCGGTTGAACCATCCCTGGCGTTCCTGCTTCATGCGCACGAAGTCTACGGCCAGCTCTAATGAGTAGCCGCGACGCTCGGAGGCAATCTCAAAGGTGCCGCCCTTGAAGCGCTCGCCGGCCACGGGCCAGTCGTTTTTCCACAGCAGAGGACGTATGCCGAGCACGGAGCGCCCACCCTGATTGAAGTCGGCCTCATAGTGGCACGACATTATCTCCACGCCCTCGTCGATGATGGTGCGACCGAAATGGCCTGGGCCGCAGACGCGGTCGCCAGCGGCAATCACCATCTTGCCGCCGCCATGGAACATGTCGCGGCCCACGTTGTCGAGATATGGGCCTTCGACGCTCTTGGCACGGCCCACCACTATATTATATGTAGAGTTCACGCCGTCGCAGCAGGTGCCGTGGGTGCCCAACAGGTAGTACCATCCGTCGCGGTAGATGAGGTCGGTGGCCTCGCAGTCGATGGCAATGTCCTTCTCCTTGTTGCCACTGACGCGGTAGCCTGTCTTCGGGTCAAGCTCTATGAGGCGTATGGTGCCGAAGTAGGTGCCGTAGCTCACCCACAGGCGCCCTGTGGTGGGGTCTAAGAGCAGGCCGGGGTCAATGGCATCCTGGTCTTCCATGCCGTCGCTGGCGCATACCTCCACGGCCTCGGTCCACTTGAAGTCGGGCGACTTCGGGTCGAGGGTCTTGTTCCACATGGTCAGGATGCGGCCGGCATGGCCGCCACCGAGACCGCCGCCCGTGGCACCGTATATGCAGAGATAGCGGTCGCCTATCTTCAGCATGTCGGGCGCAGCGCCACCGCCGGGACGGTCGGCGCCGCTGTGCCAGCTCCAGCCGTCGTCGGAGATAATGCCTCCGCCGCCGGTGCCGAAGGTATAGTACTTGCCGTCGCATTCGGCAATGGTCGACGGGTCGTGGATGTAAGGTTCGCCCGTCTGTGCCGCTGCACGGTTAGTGAAGAGTGAAGAGTGCTGCGCACAGAAAATATTTTGTCTTCATAATTGATGTCGTTATTACGTTATTCGGTATTTCGATATTCCATTATTTCGCTGCCGTTGTCACCTTAAAGTTCTTAACGGGCTGGCCCTGCTCGTCAATGAAGCGGACGCAGAAGTCGCTCATGCCGGGGCCGTTGATGACAGCGCCACGCAGGATATTGCGGCCTTTCTTCAGCGTTAGGCGGGGCGACATGGCATCGTCCTTCACCATACGGCGGTCGCCGCTGAGCAGCAGGGCTTCTTCACCGTTGAGCCACCACATGGAGGCGGAGTTGGAGCCTACGGCAAGGCGCACGTCCTTGATTTCCTCGGGACAGTCTATGACGGTGACGGCCCAGAAGAGCACACCGTAGACTTTCTCGCCATACTTCTCAGCAAAGCGGAACAGCTTCACGTTGTACATGTTGCTTTCCAAGGCATGCCACGTAAGGGTCTGCTTGACGGTCTTGACTTCCGGCTTGGCAGGTGCCTGCTGCATGCCGCGGCCAAAACCTGCGGGAGCCTGCTCCTGCTGGAACACAGCCGAAACCTTCTGTCCGTCCTTTGGAACAATGGTTTGCTGACCCTTGAAGTACTCGCGGTTGAAGTGCTCGCGCAGATAGGTATCAGTGAAGACAGTATTACCGCTGTTTGGCTTGTCGATAGGTTCCAAGAGCATCCAGCGGCGTATAAAGCCGTCGCTGTCTGGCTGTGCCGACGGGGTGGTGACGGCAGAGAAGTATTTGGGACGGTTCTTGAACTGCACCCAGTCTACGCTGAGGGCAGCGTTGCCCTCGTTGGTAACCACAAGGTCGGAAATGGCAGAAGGCGTATATTCCAGGTTCACCGACTGCGAGAGCCACTGGTTGCGCAAGTCACGGCGGAACCTGGCCATCATTGGATTGGCAGCAGCTCCGCCAGCAGGTTCGTCGGGCTTAACCGCAAGCTTGATGCGGGCAATGACCTTGCCATTGTCGCTCTTGTCGCGTATGCACAGCTCAGTGTTGTCGGAAGCCTTCACGCTGATGAGCATGTAGCCGTCCTCGATGCAGCTAAAGTCAACGTCGTTGTACTTCACCCAGCTACCCTTTGCCGGCAAGTTGACGCAGGCACCTCTGAAGGCTCGCGTGGTATCTACGTTCTCGGTGGTCACGCCGGCACTGGCACTGCTGTAGCGGTCGATTTCAATCTTCTCCGTGGCCAGGTTGGTACCCACGCCGCGCATGGTGGGCTTCACCTCCTGTATGGTGCCGTCGGCATTGAACGAAACCTTCTCAATGCAGGCGGAGCGTCGTTTGTCATCGTTGGGCGAGAAAAAGTTATGGTGATAGAACAGGTACCACTGCCCCTTGTACTCCACCAGTGAGTGGTGGTTGGTCCAGCAGTGATTGGCGTGCTCGGCCATGATGATTCCCTTGAAGTCCCATGGTCCGAGAGGCGATTTGGACATGGCGTATGCCAGCGTCTCCGTTGGGTTCTCGCCACCAGTAGTGTCGCCGCGCACCCACGGGAAAGTGAGGTAGTACCAATCGCCGCGACGGAAGGCAAACGGGCCTTCCTTAAAGCCGTCGGGCAGACCTTCCATCTGCTTGCCGGCCACCATCATCGGTGGCATTTCCGGCATACCTTCGCGTTTCGGCATCTTAACCTCCTGCAGTTCGCCGTCAACCTCCTTCATATTGTCCTTAAGCTTGGCACCACGTATGCCCATGCCGCTCCAGTAGATATAGGCCTTACCGTCGTTGTCAACCAACACACAGGGGTCGATGCCGCTGATGCCCTTTATGGGCTCTTGCTCAAGGGTGAAAGGGCCTTCGGGCTTGTCGGCCGTTGCCACGCCAATGGCAAAGCCGCGACCGCTTTTCGGGCCGTTGGGGAAGTAGAAATAGTATCTGCCGTTCTTTTCCACACAGTCTGGCGCCCACATGGAATAGCCGTCGGGCTTTCCCCATGGCACCTGCTCCTGGCTGAAGATGGTGCCGTGGTCGGTCCAGTCGGTAAGGTTGGTGGACGAGAAGACATGATAGTCGGCCATGCAGAACCAGTCCTGTCGCTGTCCTTCGGGGGGCATGATGTCGTGAGAGGGATAAAGGTACACTCTGTTGTTGAACACTCGCGCCGTAGGGTCGGCAGTGAACTGGTCGCGGATGACGGGGTTCTGTGCCTGCAGCGAAAGTGTGGTCACGGCGGCTATTGCCACCAATACGGGCTTTTTCATAATTATAAGGTAATGGTTTGTTCTGTTCCATCGTAGTTGATGGTTGTTGTCCGGCCGTCGGGGAGCACAACAGTGAATGTGCGCTTTTCTATCATGCCGGGATAGTTGCCCTTGCGGGCACCGATGGTGAGAGAGCGGGCATGGTCGTTCCACAGGAAATTGATGGTAGTGTAGACACCACGCTCATAGTTGTAGCCGTCGCCCTCGTCCTCGTAGAGGGTAAAGGTTCCGTCGGCACCGGGATATACGCGCAGTTCAAGGTTTTCCCACGTCTTCTCGCCCACATACTGCATCTCTGGGCCTAAGGGCAGTATGCTTCCCACGCGCACGAACATCGGTACGCGGTCGAGCGTGGTTTCCATTGTCACGGTCTGCCCGCCCTTCATCATCTTGTTTGTCCAGAAGTCATACCAGTCGGTGCCCTTTGGCAGGTATTTCGTGGCGGTCTTGGTGGCGGTGAAGTCTATGGCTGATACGGGGGAACTGTCGGACGTGCCATGGCTATCCCAACCTGTCATGGCATCAGTACGGATGATTTTCTCCTCGGTGTACTGCGGGTCAACGATGGGGGCAGCAAGTATACTGCGTCCGAACATGAACTCATCGGTCATGTTCCACACCTTCTTGTCAGCGGCAAAGTCTGCGAACAACGGGCGCATGTAGCTGTCGTTGTTCGATGTTACCTGCCAGGCCATACTATATAAATAAGGTATAAGGCGATAGCGCAGGCGGATGGTCTTCTCTATGATGTCGTAGACGGGAGTACCCTTCTTGCCAAACTGCCATATCTCACGGGGGGCATCAGCGCCATGACTGCGGAACACGGGACAGAACAGGCCGTACTGCATCCAGCGCACATAGAGTTCCTGGAACTGCGGGTTCTGTGGAGCCGAGCCTTTGCCCTTGGTGTTGTAAGAGCCGCAGAAGAAGCCTCCGATGTCGGTGTTGAAGTTAGGGTTGCCCGTGAGCGTGAAGCTCAGTCCGGCAGGCACCTGCTTTCGAAGCATGTCCCACGACGAGTTGACGTCGCCGCTCCACATGTTGGAGCCGTAGTGCTGCTGGCCGGCAAAGGATGAGCGGGTCATGATGAAGACGCGCTTACCCCTGTCATCCTTGCGCTGCGACTGATAGATACCGCGAACGGTCTCCAAGGGGAAGGCGTTGCGCTGCGAGCGCCAGGTGCCGCCATATACCTTATGGGTATAGTCGCTCTCCTTGGGGTTGAAGAAGTCAGGGTCGGTAGAATCCATCCACCATGCGTCGGTGCCATAGTCGTAGAGCGTCTTCAGGTATTTCCAGTAGATGGCACGCGCTTCAGGACTGAAGGCATCGTAGACCTTCACCCCCGAAGGGTATTTCATGACAGGAGGCCAGATGTGGGAGATGCCACTCTGCGGCCATGTCTCGAAAGGCATGAGCAGTCCTTTTTCGTTGAGTTCGCGGAACTGCTGGGTCATGGGGCCGAAACTGGCCCAGATGCTGATCATGAAGTGGGCGTGCTTCTTGTGCACATTCTCTATCATCTTGTTGCCCGTGCTGAAATCCTCAGAGAGAAAGTCCATGGCATTCCACAGATAGTTCGAACCCCAATACTGCCAGTCCTGAATGATTCCGTCGAGAGGCACCTGCAGCTCGCGGTACTTGTCTACAATGCCTTCTGTCTCGGCGGCACTCTTATAGCGCTCTTTCGACTGCCAGTAGCCATAAGTCCACAGAGGGAACATAGGCACGTCGCCTGTGAGATGGCGCATTTGCGCTATAACGCCGTCGGCGCTTCCGCCATACATGAAATAATAGTCAACACCGTCGCCAACCTCGGAATTGAACGACATGCCGTCGGCATTGTCCTCGAAGAGCGTAGGAGAATAGTTGTCCCAATAGATTCCCCAACCCTTGATGCTCTGTATCACGTTCTGGAAATCCTCCAAGTTCGACTGTTCCATGCGTTTCTTCTCGCCACGGCGGTTCATCTTCCCGTTCTGTATGGTTCCAAGGCCGTAGATGGCCTCGCCTTTGTCAAG
Source organism: Prevotella sp. (assembly GCA_017449025.1). Classification (GTDB taxonomy): domain Bacteria; phylum Bacteroidota; class Bacteroidia; order Bacteroidales; family Bacteroidaceae; genus Prevotella. Next base: position 12,384 of record JAFSKJ010000023.1, read on the forward strand.
CCTAAAGGTCTGGGAAACCTTTTTGCCATCCCCATGACCGTCGTTCTCCATCGACCAGCCTGCCTCTCTCAACAGCACCTTTCCCTTCGCCGTGAGAAATGTAAGTGCGCCCCGCGAGTCCTGCCTGACAACCAGCTCGCTACTGGATATGGTATTTCCATTCCGCTCCAGCTTAACGTCGTTGGGGGTTGCCGTAACCACGAGTGTCTTTGTTGCCTTGCCCTTCACTACATGCACAATAGTGGGAGTAAAGAACTCAATCTTGGTGTCTTGTGCTGATACCGCAGTCATAGCAAGAAACGCGGCGAGCATACATAGTAGTCTGTTCATAGTTTTGTCTTTAATGTTTACGTCGGCAAAGTTAACATTTTTTCCCGTAACAAACGGGCAATATACGTTACAAAGTGTTTATTTTTTGTTTCGGATGTAAAAAAAATGCTTTATGATTGTGAATTTTCCGAGAAAAGTATTAACTTTGCAACCAATACCGATAACAAAACACCTTTACTATGAAAAAACTCTTTCCACCATCACGCCCCAAGCCTTTTAAACCGCGGTTTTACGGTCGTTTTACACAATGAAACATTTTGAAAACAACGTGAAACAACTTAAAAAGGCGTTTGAAAAAATTAATTTTAATTTTGCAGCGGAGATTAAATCTAATATTGGAATGCTATATTAATAAACCATCAAAATCATTTATAATATATGTCGAATCTTATATTACATCTAAAGCCAATTATTGGCACACCGATGATAGCAGTGAAGAGCAAGCCGCCCCTAATGTGACTCTTGCCAGTTCTTGTTGGGAGCATGCTTGCATACCAATGCCAACATATAGAATCAAACTGAAAACTTTTAAATAATTTATTCATTAACTTAAACTTATCTAAAATGCGAAAACTTGAAAAGTTGGGAACTTGGAGGAGGTCGTTCCTCATCCTTTCCATTCTTTGCTTTTTTGCCATCTGTGCTCAGGCTCAGACAGTGTCAGGCGTCGTAAAAGACGAAGCTGGCGAGCCGGTTATCGGCGCCTCAGTCAAAGTACAGGGTAGCAAAGAGGGAGCGATTACCGATTTCAACGGTAAATTCAGCGTCAAGGCTGCTTCTAATGCCACGCTGAGCGTTTCTTATGTGGGTTATGCTACTCAGCAAGTAAATGTGAGTGGTAGAAACAACATCACCGTCACCTTAGTGGAGGACAGCAACTCGCTGGACGACGTGGTGGTCATCGGTTATGGTACTCAGAAGAAAAAGCTCGTCACTGGTGCTACTGTTCAGGTGAAGGGTGATGAAATCGCCAAACTGAACACTACCAACGCCTTGGAGGCTATGCAGTCAAGCACCCCAGGTGTACAGATCACCAGTTCTTCTACACAGCCCGGTAAGAGTTACAAGGTCTACATCCGTGGTATTGGTACCATCGGTGATTCTCAACCTTTGTATGTTATTGACGGTGTAGCCGGCGGTAACCTTGACGGTATTAACCCTAACGACATTGAGAGCATCGACGTGCTGAAGGATGCTGCATCAGCTGCCATCTACGGTTCGCGTGCTGCTAACGGCGTTATCCTCGTAACGACCAAGCAGGGTAAAGCTGGTAAGATTGAAATCAATTACAACGGTGCCATGGGATGGTCGAACGTCTACAAGCGTCCTCAGATGCTCAATGCCCAGCAGTTCATGACCATCATGGATGAGTACAGCTTCAACACATCAGGCCAGAAAGTTGATTTCTCTGCCTATGTCCCACAGGCAATTCTCGATAAGGTTGCCAACGGTTGGGAAGGCACTGACTGGTGGGGTGAGTTCGAAAACAAGAATGCCCTGCAACAGAACCATTCTGTAACCCTGACCGGTGGTTCCGACCGCAGTAAATTTGCCATGTCTTACACCTATACCGGCAACGAAGGTATTATGGGTGCCGACCAGGCTTCTTTCTACAAGCGCCACACCATCCGCATCAACAGCGACCATGTGCTTCTGAAGGCTAAGGACTTCGATGCCATCACCATCGGTGAGAACATCTCGATTGGCTACAGCAAGAGCCACGACCTGGCTGAGGATGGCATGTACTGGAGCTATATCCACAGCTTGCTCCAGACGAACCCGCTCGTACCTATGTATGATGACAATGGTGAGCTTTATACTTATACTAAGGATGGTAATAAATTTGATGAAGATGGCAATCCTATTGCTGGTACCAAGTGGAACGACTATTGGTTCAACAACCCATACGAAGGACTGTCAAAGGGTGGTTGGAACTCTCTGGCAGAGAGCCGCAACATCAACACCAGTGCTACTGCATTTGTTACCATCCAGCCCATTAAGGGTCTGAGACTCCGTTCTCAACTCAACTACAACTGGAATTCAGGTGCGTATCGCAACTTTGGAATTCCACGTTCTCCTTCTGCAGGTTCAGGTACTGTGGAATCATATAGCGTTAATCAAAGTGCATCCTTGAGCACTAACTGGTCTGTAGAGAACACCCTCACATACGATCTTCCTATTTTCTCCGGCCATAAGATTAGCGCCATGGTAGGTCAGAGCTACCAGAGCACCGCCTGGAGTGCTAACCTCAGTGGTTCAAACTCTGTTAACGACGGCTCTCAGTATGCCACCCTCAAGGATTGGAATTCTGCATGGTTGAAGAATTTCAGCACAGACCTTGCCAAAGCTACTCTTAGCGGTAATCCCAATGACGAAGAGTATCTCGCTTCTTGGTTCGGTCGTGCAACTTGGGACTGGAACGAGAAATACATGGCTACTGTTACCGTGCGCTATGACGGTTCAAGTATTTTCAACGACGGCAAGCGTTGGGGCTGGTTCCCGTCGGTGTCTGCCGGTTGGGTTATCAGCAACGAGAACTTCATGAAGGGCACACAGAGTTGGCTCGATTTCTTGAAGATTCGCGCTTCTTGGGGACAGAACGGTAATAACCGTATCAAAAAGTACCAGTATTTGGCCACCATCGCCCAGTCTAGTTCTGAGGGTGATAGCGGTTATAAGTTCAGCGACAGCATGGATGTCACCTTGAATGGTAAGCCCAATACAGGTGCATACGCCAATATCGTACCGAACCCCGACGTGACATGGGAGACTTCCGAGCAGCTTGACCTCGGTCTTGATGCCCGCTTCTTGAACAGCCGCTTAGGTCTGACCTTCGACTGGTATAGGAAGACCACTAAGGACTGGCTCATCGTAGCTCCGCGTTTGGCTATCGAGGGTACTAATCCCGCTTTCATCAACGGTGGTGACGTTAGGAATACTGGTGTTGAAATTGCTCTCACCTGGAACGACCGTATTGGCAAGGACTTCGGCTACAACATTGGCGTGAACTTGGCTACCAACAAGAACAAGGTTACTCGTATTGCTAACGAGACTGGCCACATCAATGGCGGTGCCAGTGTCCTCTCACAGGGTACAGAGTATATCTACCGTGCCGAGGTTGACAAACCCATCGGCTACTTCTATGGCATGTCTTACAGCGGCATCTGGCAGAATCAGGAGCAGATTGACGCAGCACGTGCTGCTGGCAAGGCCGTTCTTGACAACGCACAGCCCGGTGACTGCATCTGGGACGACTGGAATGGTGACGGTGTAATCACATACGCTGAGGCTAAGGACGCTGACGGTAATGACATCTGCGACCGCCACGAGATTGGTAACCCCAACCCCGATGTCACCCTTGGTATCAACCTCGGTCTTTCGTGGAAGGGTCTTGACTTCGCCATCAACGGTGCAGGTGCATTTGGTCAGCAGATCATGCGTTCTTACCGTTCGTTCAGCGATTCATGGTGGCATAACTACGATACCACTATCCTGAATCGTTGGTATGGTGAAGGTACCTCAAACGATCAGCCACGTATTTCCGGTACTGGTCACGCTAATACAAACTATGTATCTACACGCTATATGGAGGATGCTGATTACTTCAAGATCAAGACCATTACGCTGGGTTACGACTTCAAGAATCTGTGGAAGGGTTGCCCGTTCCAGCAGCTCCGTCTCTATGTTCAGGCTCAGAACCTCTGCACCTTCACCGGTTACACAGGACTCGATCCTGAGGTAGGCAACGCTGCTGGCGGTGACAGCTGGGCTTCTGGTATCGACCTGGGTCTCTACCCGCCATCTCGTACATATTTGGTAGGTGCAAGTATTAAATTCTAATTCGACAATAAGTTATGAAGAAATATTTTTTATCAGCATTTGTTGTTTGTTCAGCAACAATATTTACATCCTGCAATGACATGCTGGACACTGATCCGCGTGTTACTGATGCCACTCAAGCTACTTTCCCAGGTAAGATTGGAGATGTTGAGGCATTGAATACAGCAACCTATAGTATCATGAATACAATGGGTGGTGGAGATGCTGACACACAGAATCCTTTCTATTGGTGGGAAGTCATGTCGGACAACTGCTATGGTTCTGGTGGCTTGCAGGACAACAAGGTAAAGGCTATGCATCATCTCGTTGAGATGAACGTAAACCAATATGAGCAGGCGTTTGTCCTTCTTTATGGCGGTATTAACCGTGCTAACAACCAGATTGAGACAATCGACAACGTCAGTTGGAAAGGAAAAGAGGCTAAGCGTAACCAACTTCTTGGTGAGGGCTACTTCATGCGTGCTCTCTATACACTCTGGCTCACACAGCTGTTTGGCGATGTACCTCTGATTACTTCTACCACTATTACAGAGGAGATGAAGGCTGAGGCTGATGCTGAGACGCAAATCTATCCTCAGATTCTTTCAGACTTAGTATCTGCTAAGAACCTCATGGGCACAGAGAAGAGCTCAGGTCACGCTAATAAGTACGTTGCTGAGGCATTTATTGCACGTGCCTATATGTTCTGGGCTGGCTTCTATAAGAAAGTTGGTGAGCTGGCTACCGGTTCCGCTCCTGCCATTGATCTTGTTGAGCAAGAGGGTTGCACAGAAACGTCTCTTTCTCAGGCAGATGTGGTTAGCGGCCTTAGGGACATTGTCTCCTCTGGTGCTTACAAGCTTCTTGAAGACTACCGTTCACTCTGGCAGTATTCTAACAGCTTGCTTTGGAAAGAAGCCCAAGACGAAGAAGGTCATAGCTATGCCTTCATCAAAGACATGAAAGAGGAGAACTGCTTCGATAAGCCCGGTATGGGTAACGGCAACGATGAGGAACTCTTCCAGATTCAGTTCATGAATGCTTCTCGTTGGGGCATTGGTGGCGATGATACTGGCGGCACCTACTCCACCGCACGTATGTATTGCAACTATCTCTCCTGCTGGTGGGGTCTCCGTGTAAACGGCAACAATGGTAACCGTGATTTCACATATCCGTTTATGCAGGGCTGGGGCCAGGGTACTCCTTCATGCAATATTTGGGACGACTGGACAATTGCTGAGAACAATGGTGGTTTCAGCGACATCCGTAAGCTTGGCTCACTGATTGACTGCAATACTGAGTTTGGCGGAAAGTATTCCTACGTGAAGGACGACTGCGAGGAGTCTGGCTATGCCGTAAAGAAGTGGTGCGGTGTCACACTTGATGCCTTGACAGGTGATACTCCCTGGTGGCACGCTGTTAATGAAGACTTCAAGGGCACTCTTGACAACCCCATGCAGGGTGAGCATTTCGAGGATTTCTACCTGATGCGTTATGCTGACGTTCTTCTGATGTTGACTGAGCTTACAGGTGATGCCTCTTTCATGAACCAAGTTCAGAAGCGTGCCGGTGTTCCTGAGACAGGTTACTCTCTGACCGAAGTTCAGAACCAGCGCCGTTGGGAGTTCGCATTTGAAGGACTTCGTTTCAATGACATGCGTCGTTGGTCTGGTAAGGGTGGCGGTGAGTCTTGCTACGCTGCCAAGGCTCTTCAGGCACAGGCTGGCAAGCAGGTCGTTGTCAAGGGTAATGTTGCAAGCAAGGTCTCTATGAAGCACATGACTTGCTCATGGGCTAAGCGTTATGCTGATACTGATGGCTTCTTGTCTAAGCCGCAGTCACAGATTACTCTGATGAATGGTAATCTTAAGCAGAACGCTGGTTGGGATGCTGCTAACCCTGAGACACAGTATGTTGATTTGTATAATTAATCAAATAATTAGATATTTAATATGAAAAAGATATTTTTGTTTTTCGCAGCAGTAAGCATGCTGTTTGCATGCGATCCTACTCATGAAGATATCAGCAATGGCGGGCACATCACTGTTGATGAGCTTAAGGCTAAGTCTTCAGTTACTGTTGACAAGGATGCTAATGGCCAGAATGGTAATGTTATTACCTGTACTACTTCTGCTCCTGTAAATGCTATGTGGAGCATTGGTGGTAAAGATTTGGTGGGTAACTACGCACAGAAGAAGATGAAGGTTGATAGGGATGATGCTGGTAATTATAAAGACACCAAGTACACTATCACTATGACCGGTCTTTGTCCCGATGGTACTATTGTTAAAACCGACTTCGATATAACTTGTCAGACAATCACTGACCCGCTGACAAAGTACTATATCTATGGTGAGGATGCTACAAAGCAGCCACCTTTCAAGCCCGGTGCTTGGGATGCTGCAGCAATGCGCTTCAGTGACAACGAAGGTAAGTTCGTCGACATTAACGGTAACGAAGGCTTCCTGCCCTATCTCTCTGATGAAGTTTACTGGGGCCTTAAGACCCTTATCTTCGACATCTCAGATGCAACTGACGACTGCGCCGGCCGTATCATGAACGGTTGGTGGTCTGCACGCTACGATGGCGAACAGGACGTACACTGGACCAACGGCCTCTGGGAGCTTCCTCTCACCGAAGCCATTGCCAAGGACTGTGCACGTGGTAATGGTGGTTCTGGTAAGGACCTTGACATCATGGTTACCTCTGGTAGCATGCAAATTAACGCTATCTATTATGAGGAATAAACATTCCTTATAGGTATAAACAATTAGGGCTGGCTCATTTTGATTGAGCCAGCCTTTTTTTCAGTTAATATTTGGCAGTTTGGCAGAAAAAGCTTAACTTTGTCGCCCAAAGTGGTTCTAAGGCTGATGACTTTTGTCTTTTTGCTTTTGGTCAATGGCTGTTCATCGTCTACCAATCATTTGGATGGTACAGAAGAGGAGCGAGCGTATGACGCTTTACAGTTAAAGGGCGAGTGGGAGCAGATAGTAGAGAAGAACGCCAAGCAGCCCACCCAGTCGCTGCCCTGCCACAAGGTGGTGCGCCTGGCCCTGTACCGTTTGGGGCAGGCCGGAGAGGAGGCAGTATTCGATTGTCTGTCCGACGCACATGAAGTGCTCACCAACAGATAGCGGCCGTCAAGCTTGATGGCTCCGGCGCAGTTCTCTTGCCTTCTGTTCAAATGTAATAGCCATATTAATATAAGTTAAGTGCCAATAAGTGAAAACAGTTACAAAGGTAGTACATTTCCCCGTATCTTTTGCAGCATAGGAAAGATAATTGAGAAAGTTTCCATAGTTTTAACTTTTCTGCCCTTCCGGCGTAACTACTCGGTCATACCGAATAATGGGAAAGAGGAGGCTTGTGGTTTGCTGCCCTTTTGCTCCGGACACTACGGCATACTGAGCGAAAACGCCTTCAGCGTCATCATTTCAACCGTAAAGTTCAAAAAGTTTGTCAGTACAATGAAATATGATTACCTTTGCATTGTAAAAAGAGGTCGTGCCCGACACA
>JAFSKJ010000024.1 GCA_017449025.1 Prevotella sp.
GAACCGCAGCGTCCGAAGGACCTGCGGAAGTAGGAACACTACGAATGCACTCTGAAAGAGTGCCCCAGCAGCAGTATAGGGCGACCCCTTCAGGGTCGTTGTCCTCCCCTCTGCTTCTCCGGGGGTGCTTCGCACCACCCTGTTATTTAGAGGTGACCGCGTTGCGGTCATACTGCTGTTCAACCGCACAGCACGAAAAATATCACGTGTCAGAGATTTTTACTTATCTCGTACGCGAGCGAGGGTGGTTGTTAACGACAACCTAAACAACTTGGACAACTTATAGGCCGCGTGTCGACAGGAATGTAAAGTCGGTCTTCACAACGCCGTCGCCGTAGATGGTCTTGAAGTCATTCTTCATGGAGATGACATGGTAGCCGGCCTCGCGCCATTTCGCTTCACGCTTGGCCCCCTCGGCCAGGTCGGCGTGGTCGCGGGCATCATCGTCGGCCACAAGCATAAATGTGGCGGTCTTGTATGTCTTATTGCCCATGCAGTAGTTGTGCATGGCGCAATCGCCGCTGCTGTTGCCGAACGACAGCACTGGCACCTTGCCTATCTCCTGCGAAATCTGGAGCACCTTGTTGGTCTTCAGGTTCTTGATAATCAGCTCGTCGGTGCGCACAAGGTCTTCCTTCTGGCTCATGGTATAATCGACGCCGGCCTCAGTACCCTGACTGGAGGATACGAGCCTCACGTCCATGCCGATGACGCGGTTGGAGGGGATGCCGATGGCCTCGGTCAGCGCACGGCAGATGAAGCGGTCGGAGCCGCTGACGACGTAATAGGTAAAACCGTTGTCCTTCAGGTAGTCGAACACCTCGAGCATAGGCTTGTAGAAGCTTTCTCCGTAGGTCATGCCGCTGAAGCCGTTGGCAGGTTGCTGGGCGTAGGCCTTGACGTAGGCATCAAACTCGGCGAGTGTCATGCCGGCGTAGGCCTTCGCTGCGGCGTAGGCGTGCACCATGTCGAAATGGTCGGGCAGTTTCTTGCCGTTCCTGACGAAGTCGCGGATCGCCTGGGCAGCCTCCTTCACGTCCTTCGGCGCCTCGTAGGTGGCATCGTCAAGCACGCGGTACTCCAGCAGGTTATACTCGAAGTACGACGGGTAGAGTTCGCCGACGAACGTGCCGTCCATGTCGAATGTGGCGATGCGGTCCTCCTCCTTGATGTAGTTCGGACTGCTCGGGTTCGTCACGTCCTTCACGTAGTCCTGCAGTGCCGTCAGCGCCTCGCACTGGTTCCACAGCGTGAAGTACTCCTTCGGCTGCGGGGTTACAACTGATGTTTCATCGTCCTTGCTGCATGATGTCAGCACGCTTCCGCCGCAGATTACAAGGATGGCGGCGAGCATCATCAAAATCTTTTTCATCTTCTTATTTTTGAATCTGTTGTATAGAAATCAGTAATGGTGGCATCTGTTTCATTCAATGATCAGTTTCACGCGGAAGCCGCGCTTGGTGGGTTCCTCGATTATCTGATGGCACAGGGCGGAGAGTTCTGTGCGGTGTGCGTCGGAAAGTGGCGTGTCGGTCATCTTTTCCACCATGAAGTCGAGGGCTGTGACGTTCGACAGCTCACTGTGGGTGATGCGGACGGTGATGGGGCGGTAGTGTACCATGGCGCCGTTGAGCATCTTGTCTGTCAGCAGCTCTGCCTTCTCCAGCTTCTCGGTGATGTTGTACTTGTGGCAGAAGGCGTTGATGGCCGAGTGCATGCCGAGGAAGTCGAATTCGGGGCCGCCTATCTCGAACACCTCTTTGCGGATGCGCTGTATGAAGGCCTTGGTGGCGCTGTGTACGGGCTGTTCGAAGATTTGCTGTGGCGAGCCGTCCTCGTGGATATAGCCGCCCGACATGAAGAAGATGCGGGTAGAGACGTCGTGGGCGAACTTCATCTCGTGGGTGACGATGAGCATGGTCATGCCCTCCTTGGCCAGTTGGCGTATTACGCTGAGCACCTCGCCCACCATTGTCGGGTCGAGGGCCGAGGTGGGTTCGTCGAAGAGTATCACGTCGGGTTTCATGGCCAAGGCGCGGGCTATGGCTACGCGCTGCTTCTGTCCGCCGGAGAGGCTCGACGGCCATGCGTCGGCCTTCTCGGCCAGTCCCACCTTGCGCAGCAGTGCCAGTCCCTCCTGGCGTGCCTGTTCCACAGGCACATGGCGCAACTGGCATGGTGCGAAGATGACATTCTCCAACACGGTCTTGTGCTCGAAGAGGTTGAACGACTGGAACACCATGCCCATTTTCTGGCGCAGCCTGTTGACGGGATAGCCTTTGGCAAGTATATCCTCGCCATCGACTAAGATGCTGCCGCCGGTGGGCTGCTCCAACAGGTTAAGGCAGCGCAGCAAGGTGCTCTTGCCCGTGCCCGAGGGTCCGATGATGGAGATTACCTCGCCGCGGTGTATGTCGGTGGTGATGTCGCGCAACACGCTGAAGGAGCCGTAGCTCTTCTGGAGGTGGGAAATGCCCACCCCCGACCCTTCTACTGCCTCACCCCCAGCCCCTCTCCGACTGGAGAGGGGAGTGGAATGTAACGTAGTGCTACGTTTGCGGCGTAAGAAGAACCATGCGCCGCCACCTATTATTATAATAAGGAAAACTATCACGCCGCAGCGCATACCTTTATCCCCTTCCTTGGGGAGGGGTTGGGGGTGGGCTTCTGTGAGTATGTGGCTGTTCCCCTTCTTAGTGATGAGCACTATGTGCGAGTCGATATATCCGTCGGAGAAGAGCACCTGCTTCTGTCGCTCCTCGGTGATGCTGATGGCGCCCATGGCCATGTCGGCCTTGCCCGTCTGCACGGCAGGAATCTGCGCGGCGAAGTCCATGATGAGAAACTCCAGTCGCCAGTTGCGGCGGTTGGCCCACTCCGTGAGAATGGCTGGCTCCAAGCCCGATGGCTTTCCCGAAGAGATGAAGTTGAACGGGGGCATGGCCGGATAGGTGGCTACGCGCAGGGTGCGCCCCGTGCCGCGCTGCTGTGGAATGTCAAGGGCCGAGGGGTCTTCAGACTGCTGCCAGCGGTCGTAAATCTGCTGGTAGGTGCCGTCGCGGCGTATGTCGGCCAGGAAGCTGTTGAAGTCCTGCTGCAAGGCGGTGTTGTCCTTCCGGAAACAGGCGGCTACGGGAATGGGCGGCAGGCCTGTGCCCACCGAGTCCACCTTGGCAGCCACCTCCTTGCAGAATATCAGTGTCAGGCTCTCGCTGCCTGCCGCATCCACCTTGCCGTTGTCCAAGGCTGCAAGAAGATCGGTGGTGGTGGTCATGCGCTGGATGTCGGCACCCGAAGCCATGTCGGTGACGGCAATGTCCTGTATGCTGCCTACGATGACGGCGACGCGCTTTCCGTTAAGCGCCTTGAACACGGGCGGTATGTCCGATTGGCCTGCATTGTTGGTGGCGGTTTCCCCGCCACTAACCCATGTGGGTACGTAGCCTGCCATGCCGAACAACATGAGCGCCACAGCCGCCGCGAGGGCTTTTGCACGCTGCTTCTGTACTAACGACTGGAGCATCAGCCCGATGAGCCATGCCATGAGGAAATAGATGATGGCTGTGACGATGAGCGGGAAGAAGGCATCGAACGTACGCGAGCGTATCAGGTCGGAGGCGCGCGTCATGTCGGACACGGCTATGTAGCCAACGATGCTCGTGCCCTTCAGCAGGCTTACGATCTCGCCCTGATATACGGGCATCACCGCCTTGACCACCTGGGGCAGCACAATCTTTAGGAATGTCTGCCTGCCGGTGAAGCCCAGGGCCAGTCCGGCCTCCGTCTGCCCGCGGTCGATGCCTTGGATGGTGGTGCGCAGCAACTCGCTGATGTATGCCGCCGTGTTCATGGCGAAGGTGACTATGGCCACCACTATGCCCGTAGCATTAACGGGTGCCATCACCACATAGTACATCAGCATGAGCAGCACCAGCACTGGCGTGCCGCGCATCAGCTCGATATAGACCTTGGCCACTTGCTGCAGCCACTGGCGGCGGTTCATGCGCATCCAGCACACCAGTCCGCCGAGCAGCGTGCCCAAGACGGCGGCGCAGAGCGTGATGAGCAGCGTGACCTGCAGGCCGTCGAGAATCATCCTGTAGCGCTCCTCGGCTATCAGGTTGTTGTTGAAGCTCTCGGTGAGCGAGGTGCAGCTGCTCAGGGCCATGGTGGCGATGGTGAGTATGGCGGCTGTTATTTGTGTTCTTTTATTCCACATCGTTTTCTATTCCCTCATGGTGGCTTTCTTGGTCTATCCTATGTACTGCAGAATCATGTCGGCGATTTCCTCCTCCGTCTTGCCGTCGGCGGTGATGACGAGCTGGTAGTTGCGGGTGTCGTAGCGCGAGGTGCCGGTGAACTTCTTCACGTAGTTCTCGCGCATCTTGTCCACCCGTTCTATGGTCTTGCGAGCCTCGTCCTCAGTGAAATTCTGCTTGCGCATGACGCGCGCCAAGCGGAAGGGCATAGAGGCCTGGATGAGTATGCTCAGGTGGTTGGGATGGTCGCGGAAGACATGGAAGCCGCTACGACCGGCCACGACGCACGACGCCTCGTCGGCAATGCCCTTGAGAATCTCGGTCTCAGCCCTGAACATGTCGTTGGTGGTAATAATTCCCGACTCGTCGCCCTTCTGCGGCATGTAGTAGTTGGAGGTGATGCTCGGGCCTATGCTTACCACGCGGTCGAAGTCGGACCACCAGTTGTGCTTGCGCCCTTTCAGCTTCTCAATCTCTTCTATGGTGAGGTTGTATTTTTCCTCCAAGGCCTTGATGAGTGCCTTGTCGTAGAACTTCACGCCCAGCTTTTCAGCCAACTTGCAGCCTACGGTGCGGCCGCCACTTCCTAACTCGCGATTGATTGTGATTACAAATTGTTCGTTCTTGTTCATGTCAGTTGTGTTGTATTTAGTAAGTCAGATCATTCCAATGGTATCTCAGGATGCTGCACGGCCAGCTGCTCACCCTCCTTCGAGAGGTAGAACATGTAGAGGATTACGGGCTTTGTGCCTCGGTTCTCGCCGTGGTGGATGGTGTTGACCATCTCTACTACGGCCTCGCCCTCATGTACGGTCTTCTCCTTGCCGTCCTGTCCGATGATGGTTAGCTCGCCCTGCACCAGCACTCCGTAGTTAATAACGGGATGGTGGTGCCAGCCCAGCTTCTGGCCTGCCGGAAAGACATACTTCACGGCCACCAGCTCGGGGCGCCCCTCGAAGTAGTCGGGCAGCTCCACGCCGTCCCAGCTCTTTGATGTGCGAATCAGTTCTTCGCTCGTCACCTTCGAGGCAGAGTTGTCATCCTGTGCGTTAGCTTCCTTACATGCTGTCAAGACAGCCACAGTGCCGCAGATTGTGAGGATGGCGGCAAGCATCCATACGTTCATCTTTTTCATTTGTCGTATTATATAAAAGTGATTGAACACAATTTGTTACTTATCTTTCTAAATGCGTGCAAAGTTACCAAATATTAGTCAAAAAAAGTAAGAATTGTAAGAGTTTAACGTATTTTTCCGCACAGTGCGAAAAAAAATTGGCTGTCTGGTCATCCATACGAGGGAAGACGCAAACAGCCAAATTCCTTATCAGTCTTGCAAATAGAATTCTTAAGCCTACTTCATTAATCGCATCACTTTCTTGTAGTAGCGGTTGGTTGCGCGTACGCTGTAGTTCACTCCGCCGTTCCACGAGCGAATAGCCTTCTCGATGCTATTCAGTGGATTGTAATGCGACTGAATTAACAGGAACATCTCCTTCGACTTGGCTTCGTTGTATCTGTCGGCCAATGTGAATCTCTTCTTACTCTTTCTCTGCTTCAGGATATTGTTGCAATCCTGAACGAGTATCGGAGTAATCTGCATCACGCCTACTGAGTTCCCACTCACGGCGCGGGGATTTCCTTCGCTTTCTACTTGAATAATCGCATCCATCACTGGATTCCAGTTAAAGCCTGATGTCTTAATGTTGCTCTTTTCGTTTCCGGCTGCTGTTGCTTGTGTGGCCATGAAGAATAGAGCCATCAGACTCATACTTACAACTTTAATTGTTTTCTTCATAATTTCTGCGTTCTGGCGGTTACTCTTCACGAGTTCCGCGTTATCCTTAATGTCAGATTTCCTATTGTATGTAATGCCTTTTTCGGCTTTTCGGGTGCAAAGGTACGAATAATCAAGCAGTTAGCCAACTTTTTTTGCTTTTTTTATGATTTCTGTGTGCGCACACCAGTTTTTACACCACATAAATCCGTGTATGGACATGTGCGGCAGATGTGGCTGTCGGCTGTCGGACAGAAGGGTAGCTCGGGGTTGAAAATCTCCTCTATTTTCTCTTCTAAGAGGGTTTCGAAGCGGTCGGCGTCGGGTGTCTGCATGCTGTACTGTGGCTCGTTGCCTATCTGCAGTATGGGTGAGTAGTTCTCGGAGCTGGCGTGCTGGATGAAGAGTAGTGCAGGGGCCACGGGGGTGTGGGTTCCTATTTGTTTTTGCACGAGCCTGGCGTAGAGCATTGCCTGGAGATAGTAGTCGCTGTGGTTGTGAATCTGCGTGGGGTCGAACAGTGCCTCGATGTCCTTCATCGGCTTCAGGCGGCGGCCACCGGTTTTGTAGTCGATGACGCGGATTAGGTGGGAGGGTAGGTTCGGTAGGTTCGGTAGGTTTTGTAGGGTTATTATGTCTAAGCGGTCTATGCGCCCTCCTATGATTGTGTCTATTCCTGCCGATTTGATGTGCAGTGGCGCGGTGATGTCTTTCTCGAGTTCGAGGATGGTGAACGGTGCCAGTTGGCGGTCGTTCTGTATCAGTGTGCGGAGGTAGTGGATGATCACCTTTCGGTTTATTATCTGTAGGCCGTTTAGGTCGGGTAGGTTTGGTAGGTTGTTGAGGCGGAACAGCTCTTTGCTGATGGCGGCATCAACGCAGCGTTCAATCTCGTCGTTGCGCTTCAGTTGCTCGTCGAGCATGGCGGCAGTGATGACGGTTTTGGGCGGTGCCATCTGCTTGTAGATGTTGTAGGCGGCCTCATGGAATATGTTTCCGAAAATGCGGTTGTCTATCTCGTCGTCTTCTGGCTCGTCGGGTTCGCGCAGCCCTTCCACGTAGTTGTAGTAGAACTGCAGCTGGCAGCGCATGTAGCGGTTGATGGCGGTGGGGGTGAGTAGGGGTGAGGGTTCTTGCTGCGGGGTGGGCAGGTTTGTGAAGCGTTGGCGCAGTATTTCCATTACTTGGGGTGTCTTCTCTACTTCGTGGTGCTCGGTGCTTATCTCCACGTTGCTGTCAGTGGCGTCTGCTGCCTGCAGTGTATTCAGGTTGATGTTGTGGTTTCCTTCCACAAGCAGCTGCAGCATGAAGCGGCTCATCTCGCCCGTCTGTCCCTCGTTGGCTGTGTTGTTGTAGACTATGGTTATGTCGCTGGCACGTGATAGCAGGCGGTAGAAGTAGTAGGCGTAGATAGCCACCTTGTTTTCCACGGTGGTCAGCGAGAAGGCTTTGCGAATGCTGTAGGGGATGAACGACGAGTCGCTGACGCTGCGTGGCATGTTTCCCTCGTTGGTGGAAAGCAGCAGCAGATGATCGAAGTCGAGGTTTCGTGTTTCCAGCACTCCCATTATCTGGAGTCCCACGGCAGGCTCTCCGTGGAATGGTATGGTTGTCTGCTGTATGAGCTGTGTAAGCAGTCGGCTCAGGGTGATGGCGTCTACCGTGAGGTCGCCGTTGTCGATGAGTGTGGCAATGCGGTTTGCCAATGTGTAGGCCCTGAACAGCGACTCGGCGTCGAGCTGTCCTGTTGCCTTCCTTGCTATGCGGCTGATGACGGCAGTCATCCAGTGCATCATTGTTGAGTTGTCGGTAATGCTGGTGCCGAAGAGCAGTGCCAGCCCCTCGTCGGCTGACAGCAGTTGCGGGGTGGGGTAGTAGATGTGCTGCTGTTGCAGGTTCTTCAGCAATTCGGGTGCTGCTTCGGAGAGCATGGTCATGTAGGGGTGGCGGAGCAGTGGGCTGACAAAGCGCAGGCGATAGGTGTTGCGCTGGTGGTCGAAGCCCATGGTGTGCAGGTTTGTCATCTGCTGAATGAGCGAGGCAGCAGGCGTGAGCTGTAGCGGATAGCCTGTGGTAACGTTGACGTGCTCGACGGCATCGGGCAGTGTGTGGATGACGGTGGGCAGCAGGGCTTCGTTGCAGAGCACCACGGCTGTGCGCCGCCCGTCGGCAATGCGGTCTGGCCTCTGGCGCAGCCACTGGCTTACGTACCTGGCCTGGATGTTCTCTGTGGGTGCCGTGATGAAGCTGATGGTCTTGGGCTTGCAGAAACACTGGTAAGTCTGCTCATCGGTGGTGTCTGTCTCGTTGGGAAATCGCTGCAGGTGCTGGCGTATGTAGGTTCCTGCCTCGCTGTCGAGGTATGAGCGGTCGAAGTCCCAGTAGAAGCGTGCCTTGCCCATGCGCCTGAGTCGGTCGAAGAGGCGCTGTTCGGCCTGCTGGAGAAGGTTGAAGCCAACGAAGACATACTGCCCTTCGCCGAAGTCTATGCTGTCGTCGTCGGCCACCTGCCGATAGAGTGCCCCCTCGTAGGCCAGCTGCTGCGAGCGCAGCAGCTCGTTGTATCGCTGGTAGATGGCGCCAATGTTGCTCCACAGCTTTAGGAATCGCTCCTTGAGCAGTGAGTTGTGGGTGTCGGAGAAGTTGGAGAAGAACTTGCGTATCACAGCGCGCTGCTCGTCGGTGAGGTAGCTCACGTCGTCGAGTTCGTGTATGTCGCGCAGGTTTGCGAACACCTGCTGAGCCGGTGCCATGTTCTTGTCAATGTCGTCGAAGTCGCTGAGCAGCAGCTGTCCCCAACCGTAGAAGTGGTCGAGGGTCTCGTCGATGCCTGTCACCTCGGTGTAGACGCGGTGCAGGTCGCATACCAGCTTTATGGGGTCGGCCACGTGCAGTGTGGAGTGGCTTCGGAACAGGTCGCTGATGGTGGTGTAGGCCGGCGACCAAACCGGTCCGTCGGCAGCCTTTGCCAAGGCATCGTTGAGGAACAGCGAGGCGCGCTTGTTGGGGAAGACAATGACCGTTTGCGAGAGGTCGTTGCCGTTCTTCGCCAGCAGGTCGCCGGCAACAGTTTCGAGAAATGCTTTCATGGGCTGTAGGTGTTCAGTCGTTAGGTTGTTCGGGTGACAGGTGGCTAACTTGCTCTATGCGGTTGCTGTAGACGTACCATAGGTAGCCGTCCAGGCGTTTGTGGCCCATCTGATGGAGCAGGTCCATGTAGCGTCTTACCTGTTGGTGGTGCTCGTTGTCGGGCCGGCCGAACTTGAAGTCAACCACAACCCAATTGTTGCCGTCGGTCATCACGCGGTCGGGGCGGTATTCCTTTGTCTCGCCGTTGACGGTGGTAATTATTGTGCGTTCGTTGTAGAGCTTCCATCGCCCAGAGAACCAGTCGGCCACCTTGGGGTGCTCCAATCGTTGGCGCAGCATGGTGGTGATGCGCTCTGTGGTGATGGTCTCGTCGTAGAGTATTCCTTCGGACTCCAACTGCCTGAGTGCACCGTCGATGTCGGCCTTGGTGCGTATGGTGGAGAAAATGCCATGCAGGATGTTTCCTAACTGTATGTAGGTGTTGTGGCTCTGCTCGTCATCGCCAGCCACGAACTGCCGGCTCTGGTTGCTTTGGCGGAACGTGGTCTTGCTCTCATGCGACTCTACAGCAACCGGCAGTGGAGTAGGCGTCTGGAGAAACACGTTGGCGGTGGTCTTGGCCTCGGGTTTCACGTAGTCAACCAGCCTTCCATACTCGAAAGAAATGTCTCCGTCGCCCTCGTTTACGGTGAGCGTGGCACCGTCGAGCCGTGCCAGTTGCTTGTGGTCAGGCAGCATTTCCGGGGGCAGCTCGCTCGTAACCATCAGCGGCAGCACCTGTTCTATCAGTGCCGAACGCGAACTCTTGCTCCCCCGCTTGCCTATAATATAAAGGTTTGTGCGTGCGCGTGTGAAGGCAACGTAGAGCAGGTTCAGGTTGTCGACCACGTTCTGCAGGTGTTCCTGCCAGTAGTAGCTCTCGTAGATAGTGCCCACCATGTTCTTCTGGCTGTAGTCTATGGGTGCCACGGGCAGCGCGTTGTATGGCGGCTCCTGCGGCTTGCACCATAGCACGTTGCCGCTCTGCTTCTCCAACTGCCAGTCGCAGAAGGGTATGATGACGTTGTCGAACTCCAGTCCCTTCGATTTGTGTATGCTTATCAGTCGTATGCCGTCGGTGGTGTCGCTCTGTATGGTTTTTGCCGCTATCTCGTCGTCCCACTGTTGCAGGAACCCGTCGATGCCGGTGGCATTGTCGGCCACGTAGTCGGAGAGGTTGTCGAAGAAAGCGCATACGTATGGTGCCTGTCCTACTATGGCTCCAATATTCAGGCGGGAGTAGAGCTGCTCTGCCAGCTCGTAGAGTGGCAGCGTGAGCAGTTGCTGTCGCTTGTCGTTGAGTTCGGCAGTAATGTCGGCTGTTGCCGATTTTTCCAAGAAGGCCTTTGTCAGCGTGTCGTCGGGATGTGTGAGCAGTCGCATGGCGGCAATGATGATGCAAACCGCCGGAGATGCACTGAGGCGGAAGGCCTCGTCGCTCACTATGCGCACTTCCGGCATGTGCTCGGTGAAGTACCTGGCAATGATGGGTATGAGGTTGTTGGTTCTCACGAGTATTGCTATCTTTCCCTGCGGTGTATGGTGGTCGATGAGTTGCCGCACTATCCCTGCTGTCTCTTCAAGCGTGTGCTCCTGATAGTCGTCGGCTGTCAGCAGCCTTATGCCCACGTGTCCGGATGGTTCCTTGCCGTCGGGCACCTGCTGTGCTACGTCGGCGTATGCCCTTTTCAGCTTTTCGGCCTCTGGCATGTTGTCCAGAGCCATGCGCTCCACAGCTTCTGCCAGTGTGAAGAACAGGCTGTTGAAGTCGACGATGTTCTTTTCCGAGCGCCGGTTTGTGTCGAGCGTTTCCACATGAACCATCTCCTCGGGGAATTTCTGTTCTATGTCGTTAAGCAGCTGCCAGTCGCCGCTGCGCCAGCGGTAGATGCTTTGCTTCACGTCGCCCACAATGAGGTTTTCGCTGCCCGTGCGGCTCATGGTCTCTTCGAGCAGTACGCTGAAGTTGCGCCACTGCACGGTGGATGTGTCCTGGAACTCGTCAATCATCACATGGTCGAGCTGTGTGCCAATCTTCTCAAAGATGAATGGGGTGTCGCTGCCGCTGATGAGTGCCCCAAGCAGCTGCTGTGTGTCACTGAGCAGGAATCTGTTGGCCTCTTCGTTCATCGCCCTCACCTTCTGCTCGATGCTGCTCAGCAGTCTGAGCTGGCTCAGGTGGCGCAGCGTAAGGTCGGCCGACTGGTATGTGCGCCACTGCCTGGGCCTCTGCTCTACGGCTTCGCTCAGCAGCTGTCCAAGTGTGCCTTCTGCCAGCGAGTGGATAAGTTCCCTGTGCGGATGGCTCTTGGCGTACCACTTTGCAGGGTCGGACAGGCAGTTTTCCACTGTCTTGTTAACTATGGAGGGGTCCATCACTCCATTGCTCAACTTTGCAAAGAAGCTGGCAATGCCGCGCTCCTTGCCTGCGAGGTCGCTGGTGGTGAGTCCCTCAGCCTCCAATGTGTTGAAGAATCGTTCGGCTATCTTAACCATGCGCTCCTTGGCGTCATGGCGCAGCTCCTTGAGCAGTTTGCTGTAGGCATCGAAGAATCCCGGCTCGGCCATCTTGCTGTTAAGCTCTTCGCTTTGCTCCTTGTAGTAGTCGCGGAAGATGGTCTTGCCGAATTGCTTTATCTGTCCGATGACGTTCCACGAACGGTCGTCGTTGATGTTGTCCATGATGTACTTCATAATCCAGACCAGCATTTTGTCGGTGGTCTGCAGGTCGTCGATGAGCTGGTCGACGGCCATCTCCTCCACTTGCGTGTCGTTGAGTCCTATACGCAGGTTTGCCGTAAGGTCAAGCTCACGTGCCAGGTTTCGCAGCACGCTCTGGAAGAAGGTGTCGATGGTCTGTACGCGGAAGTAGTTGTAGTTGTGCAGCAGGTTGTGCAGTGCGATGCCCGCCCTGCGGCTCACCTCGGCTGGCGGCATCTGCAGCTCACGGCACACCTCCTGCCGGTATGCCTTTGAGTCGCTGAAGGAATCCTCGTTGCCCTCCATCTTCCAGATGCCGTAGAGCTGGCTCAGTATGCGCATCTTCATCTCCTCGGTGGCCTTGTTGGTGAAGGTAACAGCCAGTATGTTGCGGTAGCCCGATGGGTCTTTCACCACCAGCTTTATGTACTGCGTGGCTAAGCGGAATGTCTTTCCGCTGCCAGCCGATGCCTTGTATACGGTTAGTGCTTTCCTCATTCTCATGTTCATTTATCAGTTTCCCTCTCGTCACCACCTGTGGAACAGCTCGAAGGTGAACTTGCACTCAGCACTTTGGAACTCGGTGCCGAGGAAGCTGGCAAAGAGTCCGATGGAGAATGCGCGGTTGGTTAAGCCGTATCCGAATTCGTTGTAGGGCCGTGTGTGGTCGATTGACAGTGCGCTCCAGTAGATACGCTCTGTCTCTATGTATCGTCCCAAGTATGGCACCCACGTCATGAAGAGCATGGGCGACTCGTACGACATGTTGCTGCGCGCGTAGTAGCTCGACTCGTTGTACCACCTGCTGCGCAGCAGCTGGAAATTGCCTGTCCAGTCGTCGTCCCATCCTTCGGGCAGGTTGTTGTCGCGGAAGTTGGCGAAGTCCACAAAGTAGTTGTCCTCCTTCTTCGAGTACCATCCTCCGCCTACTCTCAGGTTGAGCTTGCGCATGAGGTGCAGGTGGTACTTTATGGAACCGTCAATCTCCCATCGCTCGTAGCCTATGTTCGACTTGTTGATGCCCTTGATGCCCCGCTCGTAGTCGATGGTGAACAGCGGCCCCTCCTTCCACGGTCTCAGTTTCAGCGTCAGCAGGGGTGCGAAGCTGCGGTACTCTGGCGGCTTGTGGTGGCGCAGCATCTCCTCGGAGTTTATGGCCTTGCGGCGGTGCAGCGTCAATCCGGTCTCAATGTCAATCCAGTCGAAGGCCATGATGTTGTTTGACAGCTTCACGTAGTCGTCCTTGAAAAAGTCCATGTTCTCAAGGTGCACAGTGTCTCCCTTCTCGCGCTGTATCTCCTCAATCACCGATGAGTTGGTTATTCTGTTGCCGTTACCCACCGTCACCTCAACGTAGCCGTCGCGCTTCGGGTTGTAGTTGAAGCGTAGGGGTGCCGTGAAGTAGAACTGCTTGAACTTGAAGTTGTAGCCCCAGTTGGGATAGAAGTCGAAGAAGCGGTGGGCGTTGAAGTAGTATTTAACTCCTAACTTCATCTTGTATGCCAGTCCGTGTCGCCTGCTGTAGCTCAGGTACTGGGGGTTGATGATTGGCGAGAGCTTGAAGCTGATGTTCTCCGTCTTGGCCCTGATGCTCGTAACTAAGTTGTCGCCTATGTCGTGGTGAAGGAAGTCTATCAGTGTGGTGTGCTTGCTGTCGGTGGTGTCTCTGTGCGTGGTGTCGGGTGGGGCGGCAGGGTGCTCCCTGTCGTAGTCGTTGTAGATCATGGTCTGCTCTATCGTCAGCGGATATGGTCGCAACTTCTCGATGAGCTTGCGGTCGTGGCTGTTGACGAGAGTGTCGGGAAGCGTCTGTGGACAGTCGTAGGTGGCCTCGTAGTAGAGCATGATGTGGTTGCCCAAGAACTTGAAGTCAACCTCTGTGCGACTGCTCTTGGGCAAGAGCGAGCGGGTGTCATCGTCGCCCATGTTGAGCATGGCCCTGAAGCGTATCATGTCGTACTCGCCTTTCATCTCCACCCTTATTATGCGCCCCGTGTTGAAGTCCACCGTTGCCTCGCCTGTCACCAACTGCGTGTTGTCGGTGAACCGGGGCCTGAACCTCAGTACCGTAGAGCCGTCGCTCCTGATGATTATCCCGTATTTGTAGAAGTACCGGTTCTTGCGGTGGAAGGGCGAGAGCATGTGGTCGCGGAAAATCACCATGTCGTAGAGGTTGGGGGTAATGAAGTCCTCAAGCGTGGGCAGAGTCTTGCGGTTGTGGCGTATGGTGGTGACAAGCACGTGCTGCAGCTCCTGACACTTGTCGGCGCTCTCAAAGCGCAGCCTCTTGTACGACTCCAGCATGTGCTCCTTGCTGCCCTTGGCCACCGAGTACATGGTTGGTATGGGCCAGAGCAGAGAGTTGCGCTTCTTGATGGTCATTGTCTGGCGCGAGTAAACGTTGGTGGTGTGACCGCTCAGGTCATGGGTGAAGTTGCGGCGGTAGTTGTAGATACGTGTCATAAGCAAGGAGTCGGTAACGCTCCTCGCCGATGACAAGGCAGGGCATGCAAAAAGCATTCCCGCCACCATCGCAGTGATGAAATATCTGCATTTCACAGCCCAAAAGTACTAATTATTTCTGATTGCGCAAAAAAAAGACGAGATTCTTTTTGTTTTCTACCTGTTTTTCCGTACCTTTGTGCTCGAAAACTATAAAACTAATCTACACAATGACAAAGAAAAGACGCTATTTGTTGATGCTGGCCTTCATGGCCTCAACGGCAGTTATGCAGGCTGCTGGAAACTTGCGTACAGTAGAAAACCTAAACTTCGGATGGCGCTTCCACAATGGCGACGGAACCTTTGAGACTGTGGCCACCGACGACTCAGCATGGCGCACCGTTGACGTGCCACACGACTTCCAGATTGAACAGCCGTGGGTTCCACCCACTGCCGACGAGAAGGCCGACAACAACGACCCCGCCGCCAACATCAAGAGCCGCCTCTCCAGCCGGGGCTTCAAGGAGATGGGCATTGGATGGTATCGCCGCCATCTTAACATTCCTGACTCGCTCAAGGGGAAGCGCCTGCTCCTCCAGTTCGACGGCATCATGTATACTGCCGATGTTTACCTGAACGGCAGCAGAATAGGTGGTACAGACTATGGCTACGTGGGCTTCGAGATAGATGTCACCGGCCTTCTGAAGACAGGAGCCGACAACGTGCTGGCAGTGCGTGCCGACACCCGACAGCCAAACAACTCACGCTGGTACACTGGTGGCGGACTGTTTCGCGACGTGCGCCTCGTGGCCACCGACCGCGACCTCTACTTCGAGCGCTACCCGCTGTATATCACCACCCGCGACAACCGCTACGTCAACGTCACTGTAGAAGTGGTAACACGCGGCCGCGACAAGAAGATGCCAGTGGAGCTGAAAGTGGTAGCCCCCGACGGCTCCACCGTCTATCAGGGGCGCAGCACTGTCAGCCGTTCCACGCCAACGCGCAGCGTAGAGCAGCAGTTGCCGGAGATAGAGATACCGAATCCGAAGCTCTGGGATACCGAGACACCAAACCTATATACCATAGAGGCCACACTCTTCAACGAGAAGGGGCAGGCTGTCGACTTCGCCACCGACCACTTCGGGCTGCGCACCATAGAGATTACCCCCACAGAGGGACTTAAGCTTAACGGCAAGAAAACCCTCTTGAAAGGATATGCCAACCACCACACCTTAGGCGCACTCGGAGCAGCAGCCTATCCCAGAGCCATAGAGAAGCGCATACTGATGATGAAGCAGTGGGGCATCAACCATATACGCACGTCGCACAACCCCTACAGCCGACAGTTCATTGAGCTGTGCGACAAGCACGGCATACTCGTGGTAGACGAGCTTTACGACAAGTGGACACGGCAGCACACCGGCGGACGTGTGCCCTTCGAGGCCCTGTGGCAGAAAGACGTTCCGGAGTGGATAAAGCGCGACCGCAACTCACCGTCAGTGGTGATGTGGAGCCTCGGCAACGAACTGCAACAAGACCCCAACCAGCCGTACAACGACTGGGGAGTCACTATGTACCGCCTGCAGAAGACACTGCTGCAGCGCTACGACACCACGCGCCTCGTCACTGTGGCCATGCATCCGCGATACCGCAACTGGCAGACCGACTCGCTGCCCTGCGACCTGGCGATGATCACCGATGTGCAGTCATATAATTATAGGTACATGTACTTCCCTGGCGACGGGCGGCGCTTCCCCTGGATGAAGTTCTACCAGAGCGAGGCATCGGTGGCAGCCATGGGGCAGAACTACTTCGAGATGGACCTCGACCGCGTGATAGGACTTGCCTACTGGGGAGCCATAGACTACTTGGGCGAGTCACAGGGGTGGCCTGCCAAGGGATGGTCGCAGGGAGTATTCGACATAGCCCTTGAACCCAAGCCCAAGGCATGGTACATGAAGAGCTTCTTCTGTCCCGATGAGCCTACTGTGCACATAGGCATCGTCGACAAGAAGGGAGACCAGATGTGGAATGGAGTACAGACAGGCAACGACGGCATGAGCGACCACTGGCAGCGGGTGCCTGGGAAGAAGCTCTCACTATATACATACACCAACGCCGAGGAAGTGGAACTGCTGCTCAACGGCAAGTCGCTTGGGCGCAAGGCCAACCCAACAGCCGATGCCAAACACCGCAACCAGATACGCTGGGACGACATTGAATACCAGCCGGGATACCTTGAGGCTGTGGCCTACAACGGCGGACGCGCCGTTGCCCGCCACAGAATAGAGACCACCGACGATGCCGTGGCACTTAAGGCTGAGCCTGACCTTGCCATGAACAAAAAAACGAAAAACAACAAATTGGCCAATAGCACATCGGGGGGCACCACATGGCTTGCCGACGGCACAGACCTGCAGCACGTGCGCATAGTGGCCGTCGACAAGAAAGGACGCCGCGTGCAGACTGCTGCGACCAAGGTGAACTTCGCCGTGGAGGGCGACGCACGTATTGTGGGAGTCATCAACGGCGACATCAACTCCCATGAGCTGACAGTAGGAAACACACGCTCGCTATACAACGGCTCGTGTACAGTCATACTGCGCGCAGGGCGCACACCGGGCAAGGTCACGCTCACGGCAACAGCCCCCGACATGAAGGCCGCGACGATAACAATGCAAACCTATTAGAGTTGACGAGTAAATGAAGTTGATAAGTTGGAATGTAAACGGGCTGCGAGCCTGTGAGGGAAAGGGATTCAGCGAAGTGTTTCGCCAGTTAGACGCAGACTTCTTCTGTCTGCAGGAAACAAAGATGCAGGAAGGACAGCTCGACCTGCAGTTCGACGGCTACTACAGCTATTGGAACTATGCCGACAAGAAGGGCTACTCAGGCACTGCTGTCTTCACACGCCACAAGCCCATGAGCGTTACCCTCGGCATGGGCATCGACCAGCACGACCACGAGGGGCGCGTGCTCACCCTCGAGATGGCCGACTTCTTCCTTGTCTGCTGCTACACACCAAACTCGCAGGACGGACTTAAGCGCTTAGACTATCGCATGACCTGGGAAGAAGACTTCCGCGCCTACCTTCAGCAACTCGACAAGCAAAAACCAGTGATACTGTGCGGCGACCTCAACGTGGCACACGAGGAGATTGACATCAAGAACCCCAAGACCAACCGGCACAATGCAGGATTCACCGACGAAGAGCGCAACGCATTCACCCAACTGCTCGACAGCGGCTTCACCGACACCTTCCGCAAGCTCCACCCCGACGAGGTCACTTATTCGTGGTGGTCGTACCGCTTTCAGGCCAGACAGAAGAACGCCGGCTGGCGTATAGACTATTTCGTGGTGAGCAACCGCCTCATGCCTCAGGTGACCGAGGCCA
Source organism: Prevotella sp. (assembly GCA_017449025.1). GTDB lineage: Bacteria > Bacteroidota > Bacteroidia > Bacteroidales > Bacteroidaceae > Prevotella. Next base: position 17,702 of record JAFSKJ010000024.1, read on the forward strand.
GCATTCATACTGACATCCTCGGCTCAGACCACTGCCCTGTTGAACTGGTTCTTTTTTAATTACGCATGAAAGCAAAAGCAATCCTTGTTATGAGCATGATGCTCATGCCTGGCTATGGCTGCCTCTCAGCGCAGACCCAGGTGGTCCGCATCGGCAGTAATTCAACGGGCAAGACTTTTGACGGTATCGGTATTGTCAACGGTGGCGGTGCCACGTCGGTACTGCTGAAGGACTATCCTGAGAAGCAACGGTCGGAAATCATCGACCTGGTTTATCGCCCAAAGTTCGGAGCCTCGGTGAGCACGCTGCTCGTTGAGATTCCCGGCGACGGCAACTCCACCCAGGGCTCGATGCCTTCGCACAGCCACTATCGGGGCGACTGCAACTTCAAGCGCGGCTATACGTGGTGGGTGATGAGCGAGGCGAAACGGCGCAACCCGAAGCTCTCGCTCGATGCCACGGCATGGAGCGCACCGGCATGGGTTGGAAAATACTGGTCGCAGGACATGGCCGACTACTATGTGTCGTGGCTCTGTGGGCTGCGCGAAGTCTATGGGCTGGAACTCGATGCCATCGGCTGCCACAACGAGAAGGGTGTCAGCTACGACTTTGCCAAGAAGCTGCGCAAGACGATGAACGAGCGAGGCTTCCAGAATGTGAGGTTGCACGCCTTTGACAACTGGGGTGATGGAAAGATGAATTTCCTGAAGGATATGCAGAGTGACACAGAACTGCGTGAGGCTATCGACATTGTCAGTGCCCACACATTCAGCGAGATACCGCTGTCGAAGGAGCAGCGCGAGATGGTAGAGGCAATGGGGAAACCCATCTGGAACAGCGAGGATCATGTCTACCGCAAGGGCTTCGACTGCCTCATCACTATTGTGAAGTGCTTCAACGAGAACTATATAGTGAGCGGCGCGACGAAGGTGGTCAACTGGTACGACATTGCTGGCGTCTATCCCATGGAGCCTTATAGCAACGACCCTGCGATGGTGCTGGCATGGGAGCCTTGGAGCGGACACTACGAGGTGCGTGAGAACCTGTGGGGCTATGCTCACTACGGACAGTTTACCGAGGTGGGGTGGCAGTATGTGGACGATGGCTGTACAATGCTTGATGGCGGTGGCTCGATGATTACAATGAAGAACCCGGAGACGGGCGACTACAGCATCATTATAGAAACCAAGGACGCCAAGCAGGCTCAGCCCCTCAAGGTGACTACAGGCAAGGGACTCTCGCGCGGACGGCTATGCGTATGGCGCAGCACTGCGCAGGAGCTGTTTACTCGGCAGGCAGACATCAAGCTCAAAGGCGGCAGCTTTACCATTACATTAGAACCAAACGCCGTCTATTCCCTCTCCACCACGACAGGTCAGCAGAAAGGTGTGTTCGCAGACATTCCTGCCTCGCGCAGTTTTCCGTTGCCATACGAGGACAACTTTGATACATACCAACCCGCAAAGTGTGGTTACCTGCCTCGCTATACTGCCGACATTATTGGCGCTTTTGAACTAACAGAACGTCCGGAGGGCGACGGCCAGTGCTTGCGTCAAGCCGTTGGTTCCCACACCCTTAGTTGGGCACCGGAGTGGCACCACTACACCATTATTGGCGATTCAGCATGGCAAGACTACGAGGTGAGTGTCGATGTGTGGCTGAATCCTCAGGACGAAGCCGCCGTGATGGGCCGCATCTGCGATGTTGGCTCCGGATACGGTGTCTGGGCGAAGGGCTACTACCTGAAACTTGACGACCAAGGACGCTGCACCCTCGTCATTACCCGTGGCAAGCCCGACCAAAAGGAACTCATTGGCGACAAAGAACAACAGGAGGCCATCCTCGCTCGCAAGGACGTGGAGGTGGGAGGCGAATATGTTTTGGCTGAGGCCAACCTGATGACTGATGGAAAACAGAAAACAGGAAAATCGTTTGCCCTTCATTGGCACAATCTTAAGTTACGTTTCAAGGGGGACACAATAACGGGCTATGTTGATGGTCGTCAGGTGGTGCAAGCAGAGTCCGACCGTTATCCCAAGGGCATGGCCGGACTCATGGCTCCGATGCAGCAGCGCTGTGTCAGCACACCGTATTTCGACAACCTCAGGATTATTGCCTTTGGCAAGTAAAAATATCGTGCTGTGCGGTTGAACTGTAGTATGACCGCAAGCGGTCACCTCTCAATGTCGGGCGGTGCAAAGCACCCCCAAGCCCCCTTGCCCCCTAAAGGGGGGAGTTCCTGCAGAGTCTGTAGTTCCCCCCCTTAGGGGGTTGGGGGGCTTATTAAAGACCATTGTCATACCTGTCACCCTCCTGTCACCCTCTGTCACCCTCAAACAGGGTGCAAACGCTTTGCAGTAGGACATTCTGTCACCCTGACACCCTATTTCATAAAAAA